>JAOZTQ010000240.1 GCA_029939085.1 Candidatus Nanopelagicales bacterium | reverse complement strand
AAACTTTCTCTTCGTCCGGTCGGTGAATCGAGCCTCGACAACGCTAGCGTTGGGGTAGCACCTTGCGTTTCAATCAGGGGTGAAGCTACAGAGGTAGAGCCGGGAGAAAGGAATGTGGCGATGGACATTGTGGTTCGCGGCAGGCACATGGATGTGTCGGAGAGTTTCCGAGAGTTAGTCAACGACAAACTTGTGCGAATGGAGCGATTTGGCATCGATATCGTTCGAGCGGATGTTGAAGTCTCTCGTGAGCGAAACCCGAGATTAGCCGACCGAGCTATTGAGGTCGAGATCAACTGCCATGGCCGCGGACCGTTGATCCGCGTTGAGTCGCATGCTGGAGATAAGTACGCGGCGCTAGACGACGCCTGCAATACGCTCAACGAACGTCTTCGCCGAGCTGCGGACAAACGCCGTAGTAAGCGCCGCCGCCACGCTCGGCTAGTCGCCGCCGATAGCCCGATACCGGAATTAGATATTGACCTGGGCAAGGAAACCGAGTCTTCAAAACCGGAAAGCACAGCTCTTGATGAGGTGGATGACGCGGGTATCGTCATCTCCGAGGGGCCTGTATTAGTGCGCGAGAAACGGCACGCGACAAAGCCCATGTCGGTTTTGGATGCATTGGATGAGATGGAACTAGTCGGACACGACTTTTTCTTCTTCCACGACTCCGACTCAGATCGTCCGAGTGTGCTCTACCGCAGGCGAGGCTTCGACTACGGCCTGATTCGGTTAGACCTTCCGGCTGACGGTCGCGCAGCAAGTTGATTCGGGATAGCGCTTCCCATAACCATCAGTTGGTTGCGGTAGCGGATAGATCGCCGATTTTGTTGCGGGGTTTAGCGGGATACCTGACCGATGTTGGCTACGAGACTCTCACTGCAGCGACATCGGCCGAAGTCCGAGACTTGCTGGGAAAGTCTCCCGATCTAGTGTTGGTCGATCTGCGGTTCTTATTGCAGGACGAGTCACTCTGGCCCACGCTGCAGGGCTTATCGGTTCGCGTCGTGGTCAGTGCGTCTCGGGATGAGGCCCGGGAGATCGAGCCACTACTTGACCAAGGTCTCGCGGGGATTTGGGATCGCGACAGCGATAGTGCAGATTTGTTCCGAGTTGTGTCGGGTGCGCTTTCTGGCTCGCCCTTTGTATCCGCGGATGTGGGGGGTGCCTTGATCGCCCGGATGTCGTCAGCAGGCGCGGCGCTAAGGGATCTCCGAGTAGGTCTAACAGCGAGAGAACACGAAATCCTGCTCCTCATGGCTGATGGTTCCGGTAACCGGTCAATTGCGGAGCAACTATTTATCTCGGAAAACACCGTCCGAAACCATGTCCGAAGCATCCTTGAAAAGCTTCATGCACAATCGAGAACAGAGGCTGTAGTTCGGGCTGCGAGAGCAGGTCTGATTAGGTTGGCTTGAGCCTGACTTCGTCAGGTTTGCGGTAGGCACACTACGATGGGACCGAAGGAACTCGGTGTCCTCGAGGAAGGCTGAAGCGTGTCGTTAATGGAACGTCTCCTCCGGGTGGGGGAGAAGCGCATTTTGCGCAATCTGGAATCGGTAAACCGGCAGGTCAATGCGATCGAAGAAGATTACGTCGCAATGTCTGATGATGAATTGCGGGCGCTCACACCTCAATATCGCGAGCGGTACGACAATGGCGAGAGTCTGGACTCGTTGATGGCAGAGGCGTTTGCAACGGTTCGTGAGGCGGCTAAGCGCACTTTGGGGCAGCGACACTACGACGTGCAGATCATGGGTGGAGCAGCGCTCCATCTGGGAAATATCGCAGAGATGAAGACCGGTGAAGGTAAAACTCTGGTGGCGACGCTCCCCTCATACTTAAATGCGTTGAGTGGAGACGGGGTCCACATCATTACAGTGAACGACTATCTGGCCGAGCGAGACTCCGAATGGATGGGTCGGGTCCACCGTTTCCTGGGGCTTGAGGTTGGCGCAATCCTTGCCTCGATGAACCCGTTGGAACGTAAGGTGGCTTACGGAGCTGACATCACCTACGGAACGAATAACGAGTTTGGGTTCGACTATCTTCGCGACAATATGGCGTGGTCACCGGCAGAAATGGTGCAGCGGGGCCATAACTTCGCCATTGTCGACGAAGTAGATTCCATTCTGATTGATGAGGCCCGGACGCCGCTCATCATTAGCGGACCCGCTGATGATGCACCTCAGTGGTACCGCGAGTTTGCTCGACTAGCCAGCAAACTAAATCGCGAAGATGACTACGACGTAGATGAAAAGAAACGCAATGTAGCCATTTTTGAAAGTGCTATTGATCGGGTCGAAGACGAGTTAGGGATAGACAATCTCTATGACACCGTGAACTCTCCTCTAGTCGCTTATCTGAACAACTCGGTAAAGGCTAAGGAACTGTACAAACGCGATCGCGACTACGTGATTATGGACGGCGAAATCCTCATCGTGGATGAGCATACTGGCCGTGTTTTGTCGGGCCGCCGCTACAGCGAAGGTCTGCACCAGGCCCTGGAGGCCAAGGAAAACGTTGAAATCAAGGCCGAGAACCAAACGCTCGCCACGATCACGTTGCAGAATTACTTCCGGCTGTACGACAAGCTGGCAGGTATGACCGGTACGGCGATGACCGAGGCCGCTGAGTTTGGTCAGATCTATAACCTTGGCGTTGTCCCGATCCCGAGCAATAAGCCACTCGCGCGAGCAGACGAAGCAGACTTAGTTTTCCGCACCGAAGAAGCAAAGTTTGACGCAGTCGTGGACGATATCGCGGAAAGATTCGACAGGGGTCAGCCAGTCTTGGTCGGCACGGTGAGTGTCGAAAAAAGCGAGTACCTGTCCGACCAACTTCGGAAACGTGGCGTATCC
Organism: Candidatus Nanopelagicales bacterium; assembly: GCA_029939085.1. Taxonomy (GTDB): domain Bacteria; phylum Actinomycetota; class Actinomycetes; order S36-B12. The sequence continues at coordinate 56 of JAOZTQ010000240.1, read as the reverse complement.
CATGAGGTACTGAATGCAAAGCAGCACGATCGGGAGGCCTCGATTGTTGCCCAAGC
>JAOZTQ010000239.1 GCA_029939085.1 Candidatus Nanopelagicales bacterium | reverse complement strand
TGGGCCGCGGTGGCAAACGAAGTGACACCACCATCCTTCTCCACATCTCAGCCGATCGAGAGAGCGCCTTGGCGGTCAGCATCCCGCGCGATCTGTGGGTTGAACAACCCGACTGCGCCTTAGCCCCGGGAGAATTTCCCTACTACGCGAAATTCAACAACGCTTTCGATGCTGGCGGTCCGGCTTGTACGACGGAATTGGTGCAAGACATGACCGGAGTGCCGGTCAACCACATAGCCGTCGTTGATTTTGCCGGGTTTAAGAAGGTTGTGGATGCTCTTGGCGGGGTCGAAGTGTGTCTTAACGAGGCTGTCTACGACTCGGCAGCCAAACTCGATCTACCGGCAGGACGAAGTGTGGTCTCTGGAGAGCAAGCACTCGCATTCGTGCGAGCACGCAAGGCACTCGGTGACGGGTCGGACATTGGACGTATGGAGCGCCAACAAGCTTTCCTCTCCTCAGCGATTCGCAAGGCAACTGACACCGGCCTATTGCTCAATCCCGCCAAACTCTATTCCGTGCTTGATACCGCAACGTCTGCACTCACAGTTGATCAGAGTTTGGACGAACTATCGGAAATGCGTACTTTAGCCGAGAGCGTCAATGGCATAGGTCCGGAGAAAATTACCTTCACAACCATGCCGTTTAGCTACCGGGCCGATAATGCGAACCTTGATCCAAATATCGAAAAGTCTCAGGAACTGTGGCAAGCGATGATCAATGACACACCGTGGCCTGCGCCACCCAGTGTCGCGCCTGATGGGAAAAAGGTAACCGTACCCCCACAGGAGGTCTGGGTAGATTTGACAGCACCGCGGGGGAAACTCGAGCAAGCGGCCGCGGAACTTCGGGACGCGGGCTTCAATGTCGCTTCTCGCAAAGCTGGAAAGGCATCCAAAAAGACCACGGTGGTCTATCCCCCCAGCCAGCGAGCGGCTGCTCGAACATTGGCTTATGCCGCAGGCGCAACCATGGTCTCCGACGTTTCAGCCTTCGCAGTGCGACTAACAGTGGGCAAAGACTTCGAGAGCATAAATCCTGACATCGTGATCGCGAAACAATCTGGCGGAAACAAGAGCGCCAGCAACGGCGGAAAAGTAACTAAGGCCGACGAAGAACTTTGTTCCGGGTAGCTTTGATGATTCGGTCGTAGAGCTCAAAGAGGACGGGTGCTCCAGCCGCCTGCCAGGAGTACTGCGTCACAACGTAGTCGACGCCTGCTTCGCTAGCTCGCAGGCTTCTCTCTTTACTTTTAACCAAATCCAGAACTGTGCGAGCCGCTACCTCGGCGCTCTCTTCCGGGCCGATAAAGACACCGGCAGGTCCTTCAGATCCCGAATCGACCCGCTGACGCCAATCTTCGAAGTCGGTGGCCACAAAGGGGATACCAAGCATCATGTATTCATAAATTTTGTTGGGATCGATATGCCGATGACTGGCGACGTCTTCAAACAAGACCAATCCGGCATCGACCCCGATCAGTTGCCGATGCGCTTCATCCTGCGGCAGTTCGCCTCGATAGTCGACCCATTGCCACTCGTCCCTATCTTGAGCCGCGCGAAGCGCATCGTCATTGACTGGATATCCGATGAGGCGCAGTTTGGTGGGCTGGAATTCATTCATGGCACCCAACAGATCGAGCATTCGAAACAATCCTCGATCCTCACTGATACCACCTAGGTATCCGAGTGTCAGCTCGGCTTTGGTCGGCATATTTTCACGGGCCATCAGTGCGGCTCTCGCCAGTCCAAGATCAACGATTGGTGGATTGCCGATCACGACCGCTTCGGGGATACGTGACAAGAGTTGCTGCTGAGTAACAATCACCCCAGCCAGAATCCTCCCCGCAATGGATTCCGCTGCGGCGACGGCAACTGCAGCGGGTTGGCGAATGAAGTTAGGTAGCCAGCGTCGCAACATGATTTCTTCACGAAAATCTTCATGGGTGTCGTAGATTACGTCACGATCTCGCAGCCACAACCAGGCCGCCAGCGGCAGCGTATCGGGATTGTGCAGATGGTAAATGTCGGCATCGTGTCGTAGGGCGGCCAATGCCAACTTCGGAAGTTGCGCGAAACGTTGCAGTCGGCTGCCGTAGTTGACCGGCAAAACCGTAACTCCGTTGTCTACGCGAGGTTCGCCGTCAGGAGTACGTGCAAATAGCACCACTTCGTAGCCTGCTGCTGCAAGACTTACGGCTTCCTTTCGAAAAACTCGAATATCGTCGTAACGGTGTACCGGCGCTAAGATCACGACCTTCATTGGCGTCTCCCACTCTTCACAACCCCAGCAATCAATTCTCGGTAACGGTTCAACTGCTGATCCCATCGATAGCCGTTTTCAATGAAGGACACCCCCGCACTGGAGATACTTTGATGCAAGTCATCATCCCGCAACAATCGGATGACTTGCTCGGCTATGCCCTGATCGTCCGAAGCAATCAGGATCTCCCGTTCTGGTTCAGCTGGTATCCCTTCGAGGCCAGCAGGAGTCGCAACCACCGGCACTCCCAACGCCATCGATTCCAGCACCTTGTTTTGAACTCCAGCCCCAAAAGCCATCGGACATACCGATACGCGTCCTTCCGCCAGCAGCCGAGCAGGGTTTGTCACCGTGCCCGTGACGAGAATCCGCTTACCGTCATGGAGTCGTTGCACGCGACTGGACGGATCGGCACCAACCACGAGAAATCTACAGCGTGGTTCAGCCGCGGCAACTATCGGCAGAATACGCTCCGCGAATCGCATCACCATGTCCTCATTGGGCGCATATCGCAGATTTCCCAAGAAAACTATGGTGTTTCGATCCGACTCGACACCCTCGATTTGTTGGAGATCCGTACCGTTGCTAATAACATCGATCGTCGCATCGGCACCTCGCTGGCTCAGGAAATCACGATCCGTACCGGACACCACTACCGC
>JAOZTQ010000238.1 GCA_029939085.1 Candidatus Nanopelagicales bacterium | reverse complement strand
TCCGAATAAGCACTGCGCCGATGCGGCACCCGGTTGAGGCTCGCGCTATTCGGGTGGAGGCGGGGGGACATTCGATTACGTATTCGGGTGATACGGGTCCTACGGCTCGGCTCACCGAATTGGCTCAAAGTAGCGATCTGGCTCTGTTTGAGGCCTCGTTCATCACTCGACATGACAACCCACCCGATCTACATCTCACCGGAAGAGATGCGGCTCGTATGGCGGCCGATGCGGAATGCCGCTCGCTGGTTTTGACTCATCTGGTGCCCTGGAACGATCAGCAAGAAGTCTTGGAGGAAGCGCGTCAGGTTTATCCGACAGCACAACTCGCTAGCCCCGGTATGACCGTCGAGTTGTAGCGGGCCTACCGTGTACGCATGGTTAGATCTGATGGACGAGCGGCCGATGAACTGCGACCAGTCTCATTTGAGCGAGGTTGGCTAGAACAGGCTGAAGGCTCGACGCTGGTCTCGTTTGGTCGGACGAGAGTCTTGTGTGCGGCTAGTTTCGTGCCAGGAGTTCCACGTTGGCGACGAGATTCCGGATTGGGTTGGGTAACGGCGGAATATGCCATGTTGCCTCGAGCTACGGATACTCGGAATCAACGTGAGTCGGTTCGCGGCAAAATCGGCGGTCGCACCCACGAAATTTCACGACTTATCGGTCGTTCGTTGCGAGCGGTTATTGACTATGAAGCGCTGGGTGAAAACACCATTCATGTGGATTGCGACGTTTTGCAAGCCGATGGTGGGACTCGCACCGCAGCAATTACGGGTGCCTACTTGGCTCTAGCCGACGCGGTCTCCTGGGCCGCAACTGAAGGGCATGTCCCAGCAAATGCGAAAGTTCTTGCGGATACGGTCGCGGCAGTCTCTGTCGGAATCGTAGAAGGCGAAGTACGGCTCGATCTGCATTACGACGATGACTCAGCCGCTGACACCGATATGAATGTCGTTATGACTGGCGCAGGTCGCTTTATCGAAGTTCAGGGCACTGCCGAACAGGAGCCGTTCGATCGCAGCGAGCTCAACGCACTACTGGATCTGGCAGCGGCAGGTTGCGGCACGCTGGCCAGTTTGCAGCAAAAAGCTCTTGAAGAAGATGCAGAGTCTCGATGACTACCCAGGTGGTCCTAGCATCCCGTAACCCCGGCAAAGCCGAGGAGCTTCGACGCATCCTGATCGAATCGGGTTTGCCGGTGGAACTCTTGGGTGCCGAGGCTTTTTCAGATCTTCCGGATATTCCAGAGACTGGTGCCACCTTTACAGACAACTCCAAAATCAAGTCCGAAGCGGTTGCCCGCCATACTGGACTCATTGCGATTGCGGATGATTCCGGATTGGCGGTAGATGCGCTCAACGGTATGCCGGGAGTTCTGTCTGCACGTTGGGCTGGCAAAGCCGCGTCCAATGTTCGCAACCTCGAGTTGGTTTTGGAACAAGTCGCGGATGTACCTCCAGAGCGTAGGGGTGCTGCCTTTTGTTGCGTCGCGACAGCGGCTCGAGTTGAGCCGACCGGTGAAGTGAGTTTTTTGGTATCCGAAGCGGATGTCCGTGGCCAACTTCTGCGCGAACCTCGTGGAACCGGTGGATTCGGTTATGACCCGATCTTTCAGCCGGATGGGTATGACATCACGACAGCGGAGATGAGCAGTCAAGCCAAGGATGCGATTAGCCACCGAGGGCAGGCGTTAACCTCGCTGGCAGCCCAGTTAGCTGCCTGGGTCGGTTAATACCCCAGGCGTAGGTCGCTGGAGCGCGATTTCTGAATGGCAAACCTCACCCGAACAACTGCGTAGGCGTCCGCAAAACGGTGGCGATTTCCGAGAATGTCAGGAGTTTGGTCGTTGCGTGATTACTCTGGTCCCTGGTCTTGACGGCTGCCGAGATCAAGAACTAGTGATGAGCAAGAGAGGCACTTGGGGTTTTCATGGGGCGGATTTCCACGTTAACGCTCGGACTAGGAGCTGTTCTGGGCTTCTCGCTGCTTTCTGCGCCCACAGGCTTGGGCACAGATACCGAATCAGTTTCCGCACAGCAATCAGTCTCAAGTAGTGCAAATGGCGCCAATTCCTTGATGGCGAAAGCCACTGGCCGTGCGGCAGAGGGTCGTCCCGATGGTGTCCTGCGCGGTTCACGAGTTCGCATAGGTGGGAGCGCGACTGCGCCAAAACTGAAGCGAAAAGCCCAGCGTGCGCTTCGCAAGAGCCCCATAGTTCGAGGTAAGCGACCGCGCGGTTCCATGCCGCGTGAGCCCTATATTCCCCAAAATGCTTGTAATGCCAATGAGCTGCCTGGTGTCGCGGCTTTCCGCGACATGCTGTTGGCGACATTCCGTCGACCAGCGGACACCACGAAGATGTACAACATCACCCGTGGCTGCAATACCCCAGGAATCAGCGAGCACGAAGAGGGCAGGGCGCTTGACTTCGAAGCTGATATCAGGAAACCAGTTCAAGTCGCTCAGGCGCGGCAACTGCTCCGATACCTCACGAAGCGTGGCGGCTATCACGCCAAACGCTGGGGCATCATGTACATCATTTGGGATCGAAAAGTTTGGGCGCAGTACAAGCCCTATTGGCGAAAACTATCCAATCGAGGCAACAGAATCGCCAACCACGAGGATCACATTCACTTCTCGTTCACCTGGAATGGCGCGGTACAGAAATCAAGTTACTGGACCGGTTCACCCCGGCGTGCCGATCGTGGACCATGCGTGAAGTACCGGTGGCACTTCGCTCCGGTGCAGCTGAAAAAGCGAATCAAGAAACCGCGTCGAGGGGGTTGTCGGAGCCCTCGTGCCATTGGGAAAGACTGGTCCTATGGCAAGTCAGTTATGTATTGGCAGAGCGGAGACCGCGTTAAGTGGTTGCAGCAGTATCTCGCTGAAGAAGGCTTCTACAACGCTAGTGCTGACGGTGCATTCGG
>JAOZTQ010000030.1 GCA_029939085.1 Candidatus Nanopelagicales bacterium | reverse complement strand
ATTGCTATTGCGATAACGCTTTTAATATTGCCACTTATTGACCTTGTAACTACCGACCAAGGCGACGGTGAAAAGTTCACGATTGATCAGCAGACAATCCAGAAACTCGTGGCATTTGTCATCACTTTCTGGATGATGTCTCGCCAGTGGCTCGCTAATCACCGCACCTTCGAAAAAATCAAGGACTATTCGCAAACACTAATGACGCTGACATTTTGTTGGCTTGTCCTAATGGTTTTCCTGGCGTTTCCCTCAGGAATAGTGGGAGCAGGCAGCTTGGGGCCAACCGCGGCCGGGTTGGCGTACGCCTTCGCACTGGGCTGGGGAACTTTGGCATTGATCGCTGTATTCACGGCGCTGATCCAGACCTACGCCTCAAGAAACCCCGACTTGCTGACTGATCGCAACACTCGTATTTCCGCTAGACAATCGCTCTACTTCGTTCTTTTGTACCTCGTGATGTGTATAGGTTCCCTGGCAATGGGGTACTTCGGGGCTGGGGATAGCGTCGAAAACTTACTCTTTTTGCTGGTCTTGATACCTGTTATCAAGCGGTCGACTGAGGGGCAACAATCTCACGGGCGTCAGAAACATCAGTCGCCATAGCCGACATCAACTCCTCGACCCCATCAAATTTTTCCATTCCTCGAAGTCGAGCGACGAAATCCACCGCGGCGTATTCACCGTAAACATCTAGATCAGTTCGATCCAGGGCGTAGGCCTCGACTCGAGACTCGGTGCCATCAAACGTGCTGTTTACTCCAACCGACACAGCAGCCGGGAAAACCTGTTGCTGCGTCGCGTACGGTCCAAGGACCAGAAACCCCGCATACCCTCCAGCTGCCGGGCGGCAAGATTCCGCAGGCACCTGCAGATTTGCGGTGGGATACCCCAATTCACGACCTCGCTGGTCGCCCACAACTATCTCGCCTTCACAGCGATGCCAGCGCAGCAAACCCTCCGCGGCATTTTCGACTTGCCCCAGCGCGACCAGATCCCTGATCCGACTAGATGACCAGACTTCTCCGTCTCGACTGGTGTGCAGACCAACTCCAGTAACGCCGAAGCCAGCCGATTCACCTATCTGGGCAAGAAGTTTCACATCGCCAGCCGCCCGATTCCCGAACCGCCAATTTTCCCCAACAACGACGTGCTCGGCTGATAGATCTTGCACCAAATAGTCGGATACGAACTGCTCCGGTGACATGGCCGCGGTTGCGTCATCAAAGTTCACCACCCGGATTTGATCGGCACCGGCTTCAGACAGTAGTTCGACGCGTTGTTCCAAGGAAGACAACTGACAGGGTGCTGAATCCGGACGAACGACTCGCTTGGGATGAGGGTCGAAAGTCATAACCGTTAGCGGCAAGTCCGAGCTCGCGGCCTGTTCTTTAGCTTGCCCGATCAACCATCGGTGGCCGCGATGAACGCCGTCGAACACGCCAACGCACACCACAGTGGGCCTCGAAGTATGCGAACTTCTCGCCGGTCCGAAAGTCACCTCAACAGAAGACATGGTTATCCCAGAGTGCCAGACTCAGCAGCGAAAGCAGGAATTGCTGGCAACGGAACCACCATCGCATAGCGATAGCGGCCGTCTTCTACCGACGCTACAGCTAGCAAATCGCCATCCTCGTTGAGTAGCGCGAGTTTCTCGGTCGTTACTGACTCCGTCGGAATTCGTTGGCCATGAGCCACCGCCCAGGCATCCGGTTCTGTGACTGTTTTTGTCGGTAAGACTTGTGCTGCGATCTCGCCCAGGGGCTTCAGAGTTCCAGTTCCCGGCCAGCTGTCCAGAGCTACCGCTTCGCTCAGTCGAAACGGGCCCACTGATGTACGTCGCAACTGCGTAACGTGCCCCGCGGTACCGAGCGCTGCACCAAGATCTCGCGCCAGTGCCCGCACATAAGTGCCTGTTGACACCGCAACCTCTACAACCAGATCTACGACAGCGACTCCATCGACAACCGCTGCGGTCTGCTGTGCCACGCTAAAGCTTTCGACAGTAACTGCGCGAGCGGGTAAATCGACTACCTCTCCTTCCCTCACGCGCTGATACGCGCGTTTCCCGTCAACTTTGACAGCAGAGATCGCTGAGGGAACCTGCAACTGATGTCCGGTCAGCTGCAGCACGGCATCACGAATGTCGATATCTGCAGGACAGCCGGGGGTTTCGGTCACTACCCCATCGGCATCGTCGGTATCGGTTGCGATGCCGAGACGAATTTCCGCTCGATAGGTCTTTGGCAAACCCACGAGAAAAGTAAGCAATCTAGTTCCGGCCCCAATGCCGACGACTAGTAAGCCAGTAGCCCCTGGATCCAACGTACCGGCGTGACCGACACGGCGAACTCCACTTGCACGCTTGATGACTTGGACGGCTGACTGACTAGTTTTGCCAGCGGGTTTGTCCACGAGCAGAATCCCGTGGTGCCGACCGCTCATTCTTCGGAAGCTACAACGTCATCGTCATTATCGGCTCGGTAGGGGTCCGCCTCTCCGGCGAACTCAGCATCAGCAGCCTGCTTGTGCACCCGGGCATCGTCCTTTGCGGCCTGATCCAGTAGTTCCTCGATATGGGCGGCTGTCGTAGGTAACGCATCTTGGACGAAGTTGATGCTGGGAGCAAACCGCACTCCGGTGATTCGGCCAACCTCAGTTCGAATCATTCCTCGAGCTGACTTTAGCGCCGCCGCAGAATCGGCTTGCTCTTGTTCATCACCCATAACGGTGTAGAAGACCGATGCTTCTCTCATGTCATTGGTGAGCCGAACGTCTGTGATGGTGACAAAACCCAGCCGTGGATCCTTGATTCGTCGTTCTAGTAGCTGAGCGACGATCTCTTGGATCCGATCCGCCAGGCGTCTCACCCGCGCTTCATGATCGGTCATGATGTCCTCCCGTTAACTGCGCGGCTTCTCCTGATTCTCAAAGGTTTCCACAACATCGCCTTCCTTAATGTCGTTGAAACTACCCAAGCCGATACCGCATTCGTATCCTTCGCGTACTTCGGTCGCATCATCCTTAAAGCGACGCAGCGACTCGACGGTCAGATTGTCCGCGACAACAGTCCCGTCTCTCACCAAGCGTGCAGAAGAGTTCCTCCGGATCAGGCCCGTACGTACGATACTTCCGGCAATATTGCCGAACTTGCTGCTTCGGAAGACCTCTCGGATTTCCGCAGTGCCGAGCTGGACCTCTTCGTATTCCGGCTTCAACATTCCCTTGAGTGCCGCTTCGATGTCCTCAATCGCCGCGTAGATGACTGAGTAGTAACGTAACTCGACACCTTCGCGCTCGGCCATTTCACTGGCTTTACCTTGAGGTCGGACGTTGAATCCGATGATGACGGCGTCAGACGCGGTAGCCAACATCACGTTGGCTTCGGTTATGGCGCCGACACCACGATCGATTATGCGAAGTGAAACCTCTTCGGAAATCTCCAACTTCAGCAGCGCATCCTCCAACGCTTCCACCGAGCCAGACACATCTCCCTTGAGGATCAGGCGAAGCTCTTGAACCTCGCCCTTCTCCTTCTGCGACAGGAACTCTTCCAAAGTCCGACGTGGTCGCGATTTCGCGAGCGAGGCGTTGCGTTCACGAGCCTGTCTTGTTTGAGCGATCTGGCGTGCCACCCGATCCTCAGGTACCACAATGAACGAGTCTCCGGCACCCGGTACGGTCGTCAGACCCAGAACCTGAACTGGTCTTGATGGACCAGCCGTTTCCAGTGAATCTCCGTGCTCATCCAACATGGCGCGAACTCGACCATGCGCATCACCGCAAACAACCGAATCCCCAGGATGCAATGTGCCGCGTTGGACCAGAACGGTCGCTACCGAACCGCGACCTCTGTCCAGATGAGCTTCAATCGCCACACCTTGTGCGTCTTGGTCAGGATTGGCGGTTAACTCCAGCGTTGCATCGGCGGTCAAAACGACTGCTTCTAGTAACTCAGAGATACCTAGCTTGGCCTTCGCAGAGACATCAACGAACATGACATCGCCACCGAAGTCTTCAGCTACCAGTCCGTATTCCGTTAGCTGGGTGCGGACCTTCGTCGGGTCAGCACCTTCCTTGTCGACCTTGTTGACCGCCACCACAATGGGAACTTCCGCGGCCTGTGCATGATTCAGGGCTTCGACCGTTTGCGGCTTAACTCCGTCATCGGCAGCAACCACCAGAATGGCGATATCGGTCACTTCAGCACCGCGAGCACGCATTGCTGTGAAGGCCTCGTGACCCGGGGTGTCAATGAAAGTAATCGCGCGATCGGTGTCACCGACCATGGTGTGGATCTGATAGGCACCGATGTGCTGAGTGATTCCGCCAGCCTCGTCTGCGACGACATCGGCTTCACGGATAGCGTCCAGCAACTTCGTCTTACCGTGGTCGACGTGACCCATCACTGTGACGACCGGCGGTCGAGGCAACTGTTCACCTGACTCATCCACATCGGCACCGAACTCAAGATCAAACTGCTCCAAGAGTTCTCGGTCTTCGTCTTCCGGCGAAACTACATCAACGACGTAGTCCAATTCCGCACCCAGAAGCTTCAAAGTTTCATCATCAACACTTTGGGTGGCATTGACCATCTCGCCGAGTTTCAGCAGCACTGTCACCAGGTCTGCCGAGCTCGCATCAATCCGTTCCGCAAAGTCGGTCAATGACGCACCTCGAGGTAGTCGCACCGTGCGACCCTCTCCGGTGGGAATCCGGACACCGCCGATTGTCGGCGCTTCCATATTGTCGAATTCCTGGCGCTTGGCCCGCTTCGACTTCCGCGATTTCGCCGGCTTGCCACCAGGACGCCCACGACCGCCCGGACCGCCGGGACGCCCACGACCACCAGGTGCACCTGGTTTACCTCCGGGACCAAATCCACCGGGCGGACCGGCAAAACCGCCGCCTCCGCCGCCACCGGGGCCGCCACGGTAGCCACCCTGTCTGCCGCCAGAGCCTCCGGGTCTGCCTCCGGGACCACCCGATCTACCTCCGGGACCACCCGGGCCACCAGGCCTACCACCACGACCGCGTTGCGGTCCGCGCATTTGACCCGGATTGGGTTGCTGTGGGCGAGGCGGCATAGAGCCGGGAGTAGGTCGTGGCGCACCCGGCACCCCACCAGGAGTACGGGGTGGCGCATTACCCGTATAGGGGTTGTTGCCACCACCGGGACGGGGTGATCGTGATGGCGCATTGCCTGAGAATGGATTGTTGCCAGGGTTGGGCGACGGCCCACGACTTGGCTCCGGCTTGGGCTTTGGTGTCGACTCGGTTGGCTCAACTGCAGGTGCTGAGGCGGCCGGATCGGATGCAACCTTCTCCGGTGCTTCACTGGACGCGGCTGGAGCGTCAGATTCAGAGGGGGCCTTACTGGGTTTAGCCTTTGGCTCCTCTTTAGAGCGAACAGTTCCCGCTGGTGCTCGGCGCGACGGCGGCCTGAGCCCAGAGTCCCCCGCAGGCCTGCGAGTTGACCCGCTTGGCGCTGGTCTGCGTACCGAACTTCCGCTAGGAGCGCGCTTCGGCGCCCCCGCGGCGGCATCGCCGGACGAACCTTGAACTGCCGTTCGCAACTTGCGTGCAACTGGTGGCTCGACCGTAGATGAAGCTGACTTGGCGAACTCGCCGATTTCCTTCAGCTTCTCTAGGACATCTTTACTTTCGAGCCCGAGCTCTTTAGCGAGCTCATAAACCCGGACCTTAGACACTTCTCTCCTGTCTTGGCCCGGAAATGCCGAGCCTCAGTGCTTGTTGATTGGCTTCATGATGAACAAGTCATCGGGTACTCATCTCGATCTCCCGAAGCTCAGGCGGTCAGTTCTCTTGGTGCACGATAGCCATCACTGCCTCATCTGACAGCGAACCCGCAACTCGCAACGCCCGAGCAAATGCCCGACGGCGCTGAGCGAGTTCAAGACACTCCACATCAGGATGCAGGTATGCACCGCGACCGGGTTGCCTTGTGGTGCTATCGGGCACCAGTTCAGGGCCGATAGCGACTACGCGCAGTAGATCAGTTTGTCTGGCGCGCCCCCGGCACCCGACACACATTCGTGTCGGTCCAGACTGACTGATCTCCTGCAAGTGTAGCCGCTCCCTTGACTCTCACCGAACCTCAGCCTTGTTGGCCGGGCTCGCGCAGCTGATCGTCACTGGTTGTCGAGCCTTGATCAGAGCGGATATCGATACGCCAGCCGGTCATCCGAGCCGCCAACCGCGCATTCTGACCCTCGCGACCAATGGCCAAGGAAAGTTGGTAGTCGGGCACGATCACCTGAGCGGCTTTCGCTGCTGGATCCGTAACGATGACTTCATTGACCTTTGCCGGTGATAACGCATTGGCTATGTATTCCGCAGGATCCTCGCTGAAATCGACAATGTCGATTTTTTCGCCCGAAAGCTCATTCATCACCTGCCGCACCCGCTGACCCATCGGGCCAATACAGGCTCCTTTGGCGTTGACCTCGGGAGACTTACTCGAGACGGCAATTTTGGTGCGGTGACCCGCTTCTCGAGCCAATCCACCGATCTGAACCGCTCCATCGGCAATTTCAGGGACTTCCAAAGCAAAGAGGTGCCGGACTAAATCGGGATGCGTCCGCGAAAGAGTGACGAGTGGACCCCGCTGACCCCGACGAACCGAAACAATCACGCATCGCATCCGCTTGCCGTGACTGTAGTCCTCACCTGGCACCTGCTCTGCGATCGGAAGCACACCCTCAACGTCTTTACCAATGAGCACCTTGATTCCGCCTGACTCATTGGACTGCTGAATCGTGCCTCCGATTAACTCACCCGCTTTGCCGGAAAATTCGTCGTAATTCACGGCTGACGTGGCCTCACGCAGACGTTGAGTCAGAACTTGTCTGGCGGTTGCGGCCGCTACTCGACCGAAACCTTCGGGAGTGTCATCGTATTCAGCCAACTCAACGCCATCGTCATTGATTTCCTTAGCCCATACCGTGACGTGACCCGTTGTTCGATCAAGTTCCACTCGCGCTTGCTCATGCGCCCCTGGTTGATGGTGATAGGCGCTTAAGAGCGCTTCTTCGATACTAGTAACGACAAGGTCGAACGACACAGAACGCTCTCGAACCAAACTCCGCAGTGCGGCGACATCTATATCCATAATCGCTAACCTTCCCCCCGCTTGAGTTCTACTTGGATCACGGCCTTCTTCACATCGCGGTACGGAAATTCTCGTGGCGAGCCCGCAACGTCAACAGTTGCAGTCGTATCACTTGCCGCAACGATTCGACCAGTGAAGACTTCTCCATCCTCGCGGGGCTGAATACGCACCAGTCTGCCAAGATTTCGACGCCAGTGCCGCGCTGCGGTAAGCGGCCGAGACACTCCCGGACTTGTCACCTCGACAACATAGGACTGCTCACCCATAACGTTGACTTCATCGATTGCCTTAGCGCACGCCCGATTGATATCGGCCGCCTTGTCCAGACTGAGACCGTCATCGGCGTCGACGATGATGCGAATCACGGGTCTTTTACGACTTCCCGCTATAACGACATCCTCCAGGTCCGCACCCTGACCCGATATGGGTTGGCCGATAACTTGCCGAACCCGCGAAGCGAGGTCATCACCCATAAGGATCTCCTCTTCGCTACGACGAGCGCCCGTTGTTCAGTTTGAAACTGGCTCCATTTAGGGTAGTGCTTCGATAACTTCAACGGAGCATCGCATGGACATTTCCCGCAGAGCGCTACTGCTGGCTGCTGCCAGCACTCCGATAGTTGCTGCCGGCTGCGCAAATGACACCGATACTCCCGAAGCTCCAAAGAGCCCGGACGACGCCGCACGGACCGCGACTGCAAACTCAGAGGTGGAACTGATTGCGGCGTACCGCGCAGCTGCCGCCGCTGAACCGGGTAAAGCAGCGACCTACGACTTTTTGGCTAAACAACATGAAGAACACCTAGCGTCGGTGTTTCCCGACGATGGTCAACCAACAGTGCCCTCACCCAGCGGTACCACCCTGAACCGCAAGGCGCTAAGGCAATTGGAACAGCAAGCCGCCCGACAACGAACCGAAGCAGCAATCACAGCCGAGGACACCGCATTAGTGGAACTACTCGCTCGCATTGCGGCATCAGAGGCCGGTCACGCCGCCTATCTTCAGGGAGGCGCATGATGAGTGCTGACACGTGGCTTCCCGTCGCTACTGGCGAACAGGCCGCAGCCTACGCCTATGGTGTCCTCGCCCCCCGGTTATCCGGCGGAGAGCGAACCCGGGCCATCAACGCGATAGCGACACATGAGCAGGCCCGAGACGATGCATTAGCCCAACTGGCCGAGCAACCCGATCTGGATGCGGTTTTTCAGATCCCATTCCCGGTAACCAACGCCGAACAAGCTCGTAGGCTCGCGGCTCTCTGCGAGGACCGCCTCGTGAATGTCTACTGCACCCTAGCCGCAACCCAAACGACTGAAACCCGAAAGGACTTCATCGAGTCCGCTCGTCGGTGCAGCGCAAGAGCAGTTTCCTGGGGGCAGCGGCCAGAATCCTTTCCCGGCACTGGTGAGCCGATCATGAAGGCTATCGGTGAGGGCCAAGACACGCCTGCTACTGCAGAGGACGAGCCAAGCGACTCCCCAACACCCGTTGAGTCAGCGACTCCGTCGCCGCCCGAATCATCGGGTGATACCGGCGGCGATGGTGCCCAACTTCAGAACTAGTCGCTCACCGCTAGAGCCGCCGCAGCATCAGCCACAGCTACTCGACTACGCTCGCCAGTCTTTCGGTCTTTGACTTCGATTTCGCCATCGGCAAGTGCCTTGCCAACAATCACGATGGTCGGTATGCCGATCAGCTCAGCATCGTTGAACTTCACCCCAACAGAAACGCCGCGACGGTCATCGATAAGCACTCGAAGGCCCGCACGCTCCAACTCTTCAGCCAGACGCTCAGCACCGGTCGTGATTTGTTCATTCTTCCCCGCCACGACAATGTGAACATCAGCCGGCGCTACTGCGGCAGGCCAACAGAGCCCGGACTCGTCATAGGTTTGCTCGGCGATCGCGGCTACAGCACGGGAGACCCCGATTCCATAACTGCCCATAGTTACGGTGACCAACTTGCCGTTCTCGTCGAGAACTTGCAGATCCAACGCCTCTGCGTACTTTCTTCCTAACTGGAAGATGTGACCAATTTCGATACCGCGTTCGATCTCTAGGGTTCCGCCACAGCGAGGACACGCATCACCAGCCTGCACGGTAGCGGCCTCGATAGTTCCGTCAGCATGGAAATCTCGCCCAGCGACTAAACCAAAAACGTGATGATTAGGTTGATTGGCTCCGGTCACCCACGTGGTGCCGTCCACGACTCGGGGATCTACGAGATACCGAATACCGCTGTCCCCGGTCGTACCGAGGATCTCGGGTCCGATGTATCCACGCACCAGATCGGGGAAGGCGGCAAAGTCTGATTCCTCGGCTGGACGTACCGTCGCCGGAGCAAGCGCTGCTTCAAGCCGGCTCATATCAACATCGCGATCTCCTGGAACACCAACTACCAAGGGGGAAAGCTCTCCGGTCGGCTCAGTCACCATGACGACTACATTCTTGAGCGTGTCCGCAGCCTCCCAAGCTCTATCGGAACGAGTTAGTTCGTCGTGGTTGTTTGCGAAATCGACAAGAGTTTCAATAGTTTCAGTTCCAGGTGTTTCTGCCACGAATGAATCGGGTAAATCGTCCCACTCGACAGCCGCCGGAGCTGATGTGACCACCGCCTCGGTATTGGCGGCGTAGTCGCAGTTGGTGCAGCGAACAAAAGTGTCTTCACCGTTCTCACAGGGCGCCAAGAACTCTTCTGATGCGGAACCTCCCATGGCTCCCGAAACTGCACTGACGATGAGGAAATCCAGGCCCAAACGTTGAAATACGCGGATATATGCTTCGCGATGAGCGTCGTAACTGCGTTGCAAACCCGCATCGTCGACGTCAAATGAGTAGGAATCCTTCATGACGAATTCCCTGCCTCTCAAGATTCCCGCGCGTGGCCGAGCTTCATCTCGATATTTATTTTGGATTTGGTAGAGGCTGACCGGCAGATCCTTATAGGAAGAAAACTCCTGTTTGACCATCAGAGTGAACATTTCCTCATGGGTAGGTCCGAGAAGGAAATCTCCGCCCTTACGATCAACCAGTCGGAAGAGTGAGTCCCCATAGTCGCTCCATCGCCCAGTTTCCTCATAGGGTTCCCTCGGCAATAGCGCAGGGAAATGGACCTCCTGAAAGCCGGCAGCATCCATCTCTTCACGAACGATACGTTCAACATTTCGAAACACTAGGTAGCCCAGCGGTAGCCAGGAAAAGATTCCCGGAGCGATACGACGCACATATCCGGCCCGAACCAAGAGCCGGTGACTGGGCACCTCAGCATCTGCTGGATCCTCGCGCAACGTACGCAGGAAAAGCTGGGTCATCCGAAGCACCTGGACCTCCTAAAGCCTGGCTGGAACCTGCACCAACATACCTGGATT
>JAOZTQ010000237.1 GCA_029939085.1 Candidatus Nanopelagicales bacterium | reverse complement strand
GTCGCATCCCGGCACTGAACTTGACCCTGGTCGAGGATGAAACCAACATCAACATCCTCTATAACGTTTCCGCGGCTATGCGCGCGGAAACTTACGACAAGGCACCTGATCAGTTTGAGGCCATCGTGGCAGCGATTTTGCAGCCACTGGATAACAAAAAGATGGCCGAACTCAACAAGCAGGTATCAGCGGATGGCGAGGAGCCAAAAACTGTTGCCAATGAGTACTTGGTCTCTGAAGGAATCATTGCTGGCTAGTTGAGTGAAGGGCGTGGAGGGCACAGACCTCCACGCCCTTCTTCGCTTTTCTGCACCGCATCCCAACTAAGGGCTTGGTATGGACGGTATTCGTAGTTGGTTCGACTATCTGTCATCACGCACAGATCTCGTCGTCGAAACTCTGTTGCAAACCCTGACCTATGTCGTCACGGTGACAATTGCGGCGAGCATCGTCTCGATAACTATTGGTGTGCTTACCCGACACAAACCGTTCGCGAAAGAGTTGTCACTATCGATCGCCAGTGTCTTTTTGACCATTCCGAGCCTTGCGCTATTCACAATATTTATCCCCATCGTCGGGCTGGGATTCACTCCTAGTTTCATCGCGATGTTTTTGTACGCACTGCTACCGATCTTGCGTAACACCGTTGCCGGTCTTGACTCTGTTGACTCCAGCGTTATGGAGTCAGCAAAGGGAATGGGCCTCACCCCAAACCAAGTGCTTTTCAAAGTTCAGTTGCCGCTAGCGTGGCCGATAATCCTGGCTGGCATTCGCGTCAGCGCCCTGCTGACGGTGGGGATCTCCGCGATTGCGACTTTAGTGGCGGGTGGCGGCCTGGGTGACTTCATCAAGAGCGGTTTGGCTCGCTTACCCCTACCGAACTCGCTCGAGGCAATTTGGACTGGCGTTATCTTGTCACTGGCACTAGCTCTTGCGGTCGACTTGGCGCTAAGGACCGTCGGCCGCTTTACTAACCCGAGCGGCGTGCGCTCGTGAACCAAACTCACAACATCTGGACCCAGAGGAGAAGAGCGTGACGACCCCAAAAATTTCCCTGCGTGATGTCACCAAGACTTACTCAGGAGTAGACACGCCCGCGGTAAAGGACCTGAACTTAGACGTCGCCGACGGCGAAATCCTGGTACTCGTTGGACCCTCTGGTTGCGGCAAGAGTACGACGCTACGACTCATCAATCGCATGATCGAACCAAGTTCGGGTGAAATTATTTTCGACGGCGAAAACGTTACCAAGAGTGACCCCAATGAACTACGACGTCGAATGGGTTATGTCATTCAGCAAATAGGCCTGTTTCCCCATCGAACCATCGCCGAAAACATCGCAATCGTGCCGAAGTCACTGAAGTGGCCCAAAGAAAAGATCCGGGCGCGCGTCGATGAGTTACTCGAGTTAACCGGTATGGATCCCAACGTCTACCGGGATCGATATCCCAAAGAACTTTCCGGAGGTCAGGCGCAACGCGTGGGAGTGGCCCGAGCGTTAGGAGCCGAACCCGATGTGCTGTTGATGGACGAGCCCTTCGGCGCGATTGACCCCATCACCCGATTCAACCTGCAAAACGAGTTCTTACGGCTGCAATCCGAATTGAAGAAGACCATTGTTTTCGTTACGCATGACATCGACGAAGCGGTAAAGATGGGCGATCGCATTGCGATATTGCGAGACCAATCGGAAATCGCTCAACTGGACACCCCCGAGGCCATACTTACGAATCCGGCGGACAGCTTTGTTGAGAATTTCTTAGGCTCGGGTGCCGTACTCAAGACTCTGACCCTTCGGCGACTCAACGATATTCAGCTGGTTCACCCACCAGAAATCACCCAGCAGACCAGCCGGTCAGAGGCCGCGGCGCAACTGCGGCAATCCGGTCACCCCTTCGTGGTTCTTCTCGACGATTCGCGTCGACCGATTGCGTGGGTAAACGAAGAGAACCTCGACAGCTCAGATTCATTGGTCTCGAACTCTCGACGGATCTCCGTCAAACTCGAACCCGAAGACACGCTGCAGGAAGCACTCAGTGTCATGCTGCAATCCTCAGCCGGTATGTCGGCAGTGGTTGATGGCAGCGGTCAATATCTAGGGACCTGCACGATCCAAAGTTTGGCGGAACTACTCACCGATCCGCCCGTTGATGGAGCATCGCTGTGAGCGCCACTAACGTTGTCGACAATCCGGAGACTTTACCCGCACGTCGCACCCAATCCGTGAGCCAACTGGATCTCATTGTCATACCGGTATTCTTCGTCCTTCTCGCTGTTCTATTGACCGTCGTATGGATTTATTCCGATTTTGATGGCACAACGACCAGCATCCTGGAACCCGATCGGTTGTGGACTCAAGCCCAAGACCAGATCACGGTCGCGATTTGGTCGACGATCTTGGTGATTGTGCTCGCGATTCCATTGGGCATCCTTGTCACTCGCGAAGGTGCCCCGCGACTAAAGAACAACCTGGTCACCGTTCTCGGTCTAGGCCAAGCCTTACCTGCTTATGGGCTCCTCGTTCTATTCTTCGTCGCTTTCGGTCAGGGAACCCTTACGGTTGTTCTTGCCTTGGCCGCATTCGCGCTCCTGCCGGTACTGCGGAACACGATTGTTGGCCTAGAACAGGTAGACAAATCCGTTATTGAGGCAGGCAAAGGTATGGGGCTAACTGGCTTCCAGCGGCTTCGCAAGATTGAGCTCCCACTCGCCGTACCTGTGATCATGGCTGGGATCCGAACTGCCACAATCATCAACGTTGGTATGGCGACACTTGCGTACCTGATCGGTGGTGGCGGTCTGGGCATCACCATCGCAGCCGGGCTGAAACTCAACCGGCCCGTGACTATTTTGATTGGCGCTCTACTAGTCGCTCTCATCGCTCTGGCTTTCGACTTCATCGCTGGACTTGCGCAGCGCTATCTTCGACCTAAAGGACT
>JAOZTQ010000236.1 GCA_029939085.1 Candidatus Nanopelagicales bacterium | reverse complement strand
GAGCAGGTGGCGGCTGCAATTCGCAACTATCAACTCACCGATCCGGCAGCCGCGGATGCTGGGAACTCTGAAGGCTCTGGCTAGAGCAAACGCGCAAATTAGCCAGAAACCCAGCACAATGGAGGCGTGAAAGCTACCAATCGATATTTGCGATATCTCGACGGTGAGCGGCGCGCCAGCCGGATGTATCGGTCACTCGCGGATCTCACCCAAGGTGAGCGAAGAGAAGCTTTACTGGAGCTAGCCGCTATCGAAGATAAACATGCCGCGCACTGGACAACACTTTTACAAGAAGCTGGCGTTGCGATCCCTACCGATGATGGTCGGCTCGATCCCGACGATGCTGCGTTGCTAAAGCGAGCTGAACAGTTTTCGCTGGACAGTATCCTGCCGGATCTGGAACAGGCCGAACGAGATGCACAAGGCATTTACGACCATGAACCGGATGCGGCGCCTGATATGGCTGACGATGAGCGGCAACATGAACGAGTACTTCGGGAGATGACTGAGGATGCGTCACTGACATCCTCGCCGGCCATGAGCATTGCGGAAGTGCGGCAAGCAATGAATGACAGCGAGCCGTGGCACCGCACTGATAAGTCAGGTTCGCTGCGGGCGGCAGTTTTTGGCGCTAGCGACGGTTTAGTTTCCAACACCGCCCTAGTCATGGGTTTCGCGGGCTCCACTGCGTCAGGTGCAACCTCTGGAAGTACCGTTCTGTTCGCCGGCCTCGCAGGTCTGCTGGCCGGCGCATTTTCAATGGGTGCTGGTGAGTACGTGTCCGTTGCGAGTCAACGTGACATCTTCTCTCGTGAGATCGCCCTCGAGAGAGAAGAGTTGCAGACGAAACCTTTAGAGGAACAACGAGAGCTCGAACTCATCTACCGGGCCAAGGGACTTGATCGCGAAACCGCCAAACGGACCGCGGAATCGATCATGGCTGACCCTGAGGTTGCACTCGACACTCTTGCTCGTGAAGAACTCGGCCTTGATCCTGACGAATTAGGTTCGCCCATCAAGGTCGCACTTTCCAGTTTCGTCGCTTTTTCGATCGGAGCGATTGTTCCCGTCATCCCTTACCTCTTCAACTCTGTCCTCAGCGAGACAGCGGCACTACTGTTATCGGTCGTGCTTGCCGCTTTGGCGCTGATAGCCGTTGGCGGAACGGTCGGGAGGCTGTCAGGGCTGGGAGTTATCCGATCAGCAGGCCGGCAACTACTGGTCGGAGGCGGAGCAGCGGCCGTAACCTTCATCCTCGGGCGATTAGTCGGGACATCCTTCGGCTGAGCCGATGACGTGTGCCCTAGAGAACAACTGCTAGCCCACTTGATGTAGCCAACGAACCGAAGCCCCTTCGCCGGCGTACCGGAAAGGCTCTAGTTCCTCATCCCAAGCGGCACCTAGTAGCGACCGCAACCGGTCCCGCAGATCGTTAGCGTCACCCGCATCGGACATTGCTCCGCGAATTCGATCCTCATTAACAATCATGTCGCCGTGAATACCCATGGTGGCGCGAAACATACCCAGACCCGGTGTAACCGCGTAACGCTCGCCTTCGCGTCCAGGAGTCGGCTCTTCGGTCACTTCAAATCGCAGTGGCGCAAATCCGGCCAATGAACTGGCAAGTGCAGCCCCGGTGCCGGGATGGGATTGCCATGACCACTCTGCGCGCACAGAACCGGGAACAACGGGCTGACCGGTCCATTCAAGTGAGATATCTACTTCCAAAACCTGCGTCAGCGCCCATTCGACATGGGGGCTGAGCGCTCTTGGACATGAGTGAACGAACACCACACCACGCGCTGGCGTGCTGTCGGCGTACATCGGCTTGAGCGGACTCGACATTTCAGCCTCCTTCGGTCGAGGGTCGCCTTCCCCTGCGTCCTCACCGAACTGATTGGCCGTCTTGTGACGTCTATCCGCTACTGACTAGTGACGATACCAACGGCATCTCACCAGCCCCATATTTTGTTGTTTCGGTACGACGGTATCGCTGTCCGAGCCTTTAGCCTACATTGATGTAACTCCGTTACCGGCTCGTAATCTTCTGCAATCATGTGGGAAACAGCCGATACCGGCAGGATTCGACATGATCTTCAGTGAGCAGGACGTATTTGGTGCGGGTGAAACCGTCATCAGCAGTTGGAGTGCTGGCGCCGGATCCGCCGGGATCCTCATACTTAACGACTTCGGCGCTCCAGCCGTGTGCTGGCAAGATTTCGCCAAAAACCTGGCCCCGGAGTTCCGCATTGTTGGATTTCATTACCGCGGTACTTACGGATCCAGTCGACCGCTCAACGAATCTCAGACGGGTGTAGATGATCACGTTGCCGACGCCATGGCAGTTTTGGATCATCATCGGATGTCGAGTCCCATAATTGTCGGCTGGTCAACTGGGGCTCCCATCGCATTTCGATTGGCCGCCAGTTATCCCGATCGGATCCGCGCTTTGCTCGCAGTAGCTGGAGTCCCCAGGGCCAGTGACAGCGCCGGTCGTCTGGTGGAACTCCTCTCGGGAACGCTAATTTCAGGTGCAGCTAAAGTGGCGAGACTCTTACCGAATCCACTGCTGTCACTTATCAACAAAGCGCCAGTAGACTCCGCAACCGCCAACTTCCTGCAGCGCAGCGGATTACTTTCCGCCGATATCGAGACTGAGCTTCTTACCGAAGTTATCGCCGGCTACCTTGCACAAGATCCCAACTGGTATTTGCGGCTGGTTGCCGGCGAAGCGCGGTCCAAGTCCAGCGACTCGGGTCCACTGTCTTGTCCCGTACGGATGCTTGCTGGCCGCTCAGATATTTTGATACCGGCGCCGCTGGCTCTACAAGCCGCTCAACGTATCCCGGGCGCGACGCTGGATATGCTCCCAGGCTCTCACTTCTTGCCACTGGAACAACCTAATGTGGTGGCAGATGCTCTACGTGAACTGGTGGGCTGAACCGGCA
>JAOZTQ010000029.1 GCA_029939085.1 Candidatus Nanopelagicales bacterium | reverse complement strand
GCGGGAGCTGCTCGAGTCCTCGAAGGCAGGGCTGCTGGGGAATATATGTCCGGGTTCACCTCGATGATCCGGCGCGAACCTGTTGGCGTGATCGGGCAAGTAACGCCCTGGAACTATCCGCTGATGATGGCGGTGTGGAAGTTCGCACCCGCCATTGCCGCTGGTAACGCCGTGGTCCTGAAGCCGTCAGATACGACGCCGGTCTCGACTGTGCGGCTTGCCGAGATGGTCAGCGAAGCCGGTATCTTGCCACCCGGGGTCCTCAACGTGATTTCCGGAGACCGAGATACCGGGCGACTACTCATGGGCCACGGTGGCGTTGACATGGTTGCCATAACTGGTTCGGTCCGCGCGGGAATGCAAGTGGCCGAAGAAGCTTCACATGCAGTGAAGCGGGTACATCTCGAGCTGGGCGGTAAAGCGCCGGTTGTCGTATTTGATGACGCGGATGCAGCCAAGGCAGCCGAGTGGTTAGCGGTCGCTGGGTACTTCAATGCAGGTCAAGACTGCACCGCTGCTACCCGAGTGCTGGCCCAAGCTGGTATTCACGACGAGTTCGTTGCTGCCCTCGCAGAACAAGCACGTTCGACCACAACAACGTTCGAAAATGGTGCCCGAGATGAGGATGCCCTGGTGCCACCGCTCAATAACAGCAGCCAGTTTGAGAAGGTTTTGGGTTTCCTGGATCGCACACCATCACACGCTTCCCTAGCAGCGGGCGGATCCCGACCGGGTGATCGCGGCTTCTATATCGATCCGACTGTGGTGGTAGACCTGGCACAAGACGACGAAATGATCCAACAAGAAATTTTCGGCCCGGTTATCACGGTGCAAAAATTCGCTGATGAGGCCGAAGCCATCACCAAGGCCAACGATGTTGTCTATGGTCTCGCATCTAGCGTCTGGACCAGCGATCACGCCCGAGCCATGCGGATGTCCAAAGCGTTGGACTTCGGCACAGTCTGGATCAACACCCATATCCCCCTGGTAGCTGAAATGCCGCATGGTGGCTACAAACAGTCCGGCTACGGCAAAGACTTGTCGATGTATGGCTTTGAGGACTACACGCGCATCAAACATGTGATGTCGGCGATTGAAGATGGGGACGAATAAGTATGGTTGCAGGCCAATGGATTAATGGCGAGGCTCGAACCGCCGAAACCAGCGAGTCGATGGACGTCATCAACCCAGCAAATGGATCGGCCATTGCCGAAGTTGACCTCGCCGGAGCAGCAGATGTTGATGCTGCGGTAACCGCGGCCACCGCAGCTTTTGAAGAATGGTCGCGAGTACCACCGGTGACCCGAGCAGAAGCACTCTTCGCACTCGCAGAAAAGATGAAGGAGCGCGAAGCAGAATACGCCCGGGTGGAATCAGAGCAATCGGGAAAACCCATTCGACTTTCCACCGAATTTGATGTCCCGGGTTCGATCGATAACGCGGCATACTTTGCCGGAATCTCTCGTCACCTACCCGGTAGCGCTGCAGCTGAGTGGGATGGTGAACACACCTCAACAGTGCGTCGGGAACCTATTGGCGTCGTTGGCTCAATCGCACCATGGAACTACCCGTTACAGATGGCCATGTGGAAGATGCTTCCCGCCATAGCTGCCGGAAATACCATCGTGCTCAAACCAAGTGAACTAACACCCTTAACGACCCTGATGCTGGCCGAAGATGCAACGGCTGCAGGACTGCCCGATGGCGTCTTTAACGTCGTAACCGGGACCGGACCGGTTGCGGGTGAAGCACTTATGAGTCATCCCAACGTCGCGATGGTGTCGTTTACCGGATCCACCAGGGTGGGTCACCGCGTGGCCGAACTAGCCACAGCGGGTTTGAAACGACTGCATCTCGAACTAGGCGGAAAAGCTCCATTCCTTGTATTCGATGATGCCGATATCGAGGCGGCAGCCCAGGGTGCAGTCGCGGGTAGTTTGATTAATACCGGTCAAGACTGCACGGCAGCGACTAGGGCCTATGTTCACAGTTCGCGCTACGACGAGTTCGTCGAACGTACTGCCGCGATCATGGCGTCAGTGGTTCTGGGCGATACCGCCTCCCCCGATACAGATTTAGGACCGCTGATCTCGAAAGATCAACAAACCAAAGTTGCCGGCATGGTGGAACGTGCGATCGCGGCGGGTGGAAAGCCTGTTACGGGTGGAAGCATTCCAGGCGGATCACTCGCGAGTGGCTGTTACTACGAGCCAACACTGATCACCGGTTTGGATCAGACGTCCGAGATCGTGCAGGAAGAAGTCTTTGGTCCGGTGCTTGCCGCATTGCCGTTCGAAACTGACGATGAGGGTCTGCGCTTAGCTAACGACACCCGCTACGGTTTGGCGGCTTCTGCCTGGACTACCAACGTCACTCGCGCCGAACGAGCGAGCAGAGAGATGCAGGCTGGCTGCGTATGGATTAATGATCACATCCCGATCGTTTCCGAAATGCCGCACGGCGGATATAAGCAATCAGGATTCGGAAAAGACATGAGCACCTATTCCTTCGAGGAGTACACCCAAATAAAGCACGTATCTACTGATATCACCGGCGTTGCTCGTAAGGAGTGGCACCGCACGATCTTCAGGAATCCGGACGCCTAAACCGCTAGCGTTAAGTACGCGCATAGCGTCGAGACAAGGGAGTAATCATGGCAACCAATCAAGATCCTCGAAGTGAGTTTCTCAAGCAGGCAATGTCTCGTCGCGGTTTCCTCGGTGCTGTGGGTGCGACCGGCGCTGCTGCTGCCTTGGCCGCATGCGGCACTAGTTCCGAAGACAGCACCTCAGAAGCCACCACTGGTCCCACCGATCAGACCTCGGGAGAGAATGTCGTGTGGGCGAACTGGACCGCTTATCTTGACCGCAAGAAGGGCAGCTATCCCACCTTGGAACGTTTCCAGAAGGAGTCGGGATACACCGTCGAATACAAAGAGGATATTGATGACAACGCCTCGTTCAACGGCAAAGTCGAACCGCAGGTCCAGAATGGACAGGACATCGGTTACGACATTGTCACTTTGACTGACTGGCTAGCCGCGGAATGGATTCGCAAAGGCTACTCGGCTCAGATCGATGACTCATTGGTGCCGAATAAGAAGAACATTGAGCCGGCTTTGCTGGATGTGGCCTTCGATCCGGGTCGCAATCAGTCGCTGACCTGGCAGTCAGGTTTTGCCGGCCTGGTGTGGAATAAGAAGCGGGTACCTGAAGGCCTGAAGACGGTTCAGGATCTGTGGAAGCCAGAACTCAAGGGCAAGGTCGTGGTGCTGTCCGAGATGCGCGACACCATGGGCCTCATCATGTTGAGCCAAGGAACCGACATTAGTCAGCCGTTCACAGAGGACCAGTTCAACAACGGTTTGGATGAACTGCAAAAGCAAATCGACGACGGCCAAATCAAGCAGGTGAAAGGCAACAGTTACCTCAACGATTTGAAAAATGAACAGGCCTGGGCTGCCATCGCCTGGAGCGGCGATATTTTCCAGATCAATGCCGAAGAGGGTGACCAGTGGGAGTTCGTCCTTCCTGAGTCCGGCGGCACATTGTGGTCAGACAACATGCTGATGCCAACCACGGCCACCAATATGGTCGGGGCGCAGGCAGTCATGGACTATTACTACGACCCCAAGGTTGCGGCGGAAGTTGCTGCGTGGGTGAACTTCGTATGCCCGGTACAGGGAGCACAAGCGGAAATGGAAAAGATCGATAAGTCGCTGGCTGACAGTCCGTGGATCTTCCCAGATGACGAAATCCTCAATAACTCCTATGTCTTCGCGACTCTCACACCGGAAGAGGATGTTCAGTACAGCGATGCCTTCGGGCGAGTAATCCAGGGCTGATCGAATGGCAAAAGCTGACGTCACCCAGGCCGAAGGTGATCTGCACCTGGAACGACTGACGAAACAGTTCGGTGATTTCGTTGCGGTTCACGATCTTTCGTTAGTAGTACCGCAAGGTTCCTTTTTCGCGCTGCTGGGTCCATCTGGATGCGGAAAAACCACCACACTGCGTATGGTCGCTGGCCTGGAGGATCCGACTGCTGGCACGATCCGGATCGGTGACACCGAGATCACGCATCAAAAGCCCTACCGTCGCCCGGTCAATACGGTCTTTCAGAACTATGCACTGTTCCCACATATGACGATCTATGACAACGTGGCTTTCGGTTTGAAGCGGCGCGGGGTTAAGGACGTCAAACAGCAAGTAGCAGATGCTCTGGACTTGATCCAGTTGTCTCAAGTTGCCCAACGCAAACCAGCACAACTATCTGGTGGTCAGCAACAGCGAGTCGCGCTGGCGCGAGCCATAGTTAATCGACCTGCCGTTTTACTACTCGACGAACCATTGGGTGCCTTAGACCTCAAGTTACGTCGGCAGATGCAACTGGAATTGAAACGAATTCAAACCGAGGTGGGTCTGACATTTATTCATGTCACACATGACCAGGAAGAGGCCATGACCATGGCCGATTCTGTTGCAGTCATGAATAACGGCATCATCGAACAGCTGGGACCCCCAACCGAACTGTACGAGTCACCGCAAACCGTCTTTGTTGCCAACTTCCTGGGTCAGTCGAATCTGTTCCAAGCCACCGTCAAAGAGACAGATGGTGAGGAGATCGTTCTTGAGGATCCCGATGGCATGTTCCGCATGCCTAAGAAACGAGTAGCAGCCGGGGTTGATACCTCAACTGGTCGCAAGGTTTTGGTGGGTGTTCGCCCCGAGAAGATATCGATCGGTCCACTCGCCGAGGCAGCGGCCGCTCCGACTGATGGCAACTACGTGGATGGCGTCATCGAAAATGCCAGCTTCCTGGGAGTCAGTACTCAGTACCAGGTGCGGACCGAAGGTGGTGAACACATCGACGTCTTTGCCCAGAACCTCGATGTTCATGGACTACTGGCACATGGTGCGGAGGTGAGACTCACCTGGCGACCACACCACGGTTTTGTTCTCGCACCGGATCAGGACATCCATGCTGGTGTCGAGGTTGGCGCCGGAGTTTCGGGATAACTCATGGCGATCGCGCAGGCTATCGGGGACACGATTGAGGATCAGCGAACCCCGCCGCCCGACCCCAAGAAGCGAGGCAGGTTCACGCCCTATTTGCTGCTACTTCCCGGCATGCTGTGGCTTGCGATCTTCTTCGCTGTCCCATTGATCTTTCTGTTTAGTACGAGTTTGCAAACTCCAGTTGCCGGTGGTGAAGTCGGCGAATTTGAACAGACGTTCAACTTCGGCAACTACGTCGAAACTTTGACGGATGAGTACTACTACGTACCGTTATTCCGATCGTTTATTTACTCCGGTATTGCTACTGTTTTGGCGCTGTTAATCGGCTATCCGCTGGCCTACATGATTGCTTTCAAGTCGGGGCGTTGGCGCAATCTACTGCTGGTGATGGTCATTGCTCCTTTCTTCGTTTCCTTCCTGTTGCGGACTATCGCCTGGCGACAAATCTTGGCGGATGAGGGTGTCGTTGTCGGTGCATTACGCGTGATCGGTTTAGTTGGTGACACCGGTGGTATCTACCCGTCTGCCCTGGCAGTAATTACAGGCCTGACCTACAACTTCCTGCCGTTCATGACACTGCCAATTTATGCGAGTCTGGAACGAGTGGACCCTCGACTTATCGAAGCAGGTCGTGACCTCTACGCCAAACCCTTTACTGGATTCCGCAAAATCACTTGGCCATTGTCGATGCCGGGCGTGGTGGCTGGAACTCTGTTGACCTTCATTCCCGCGGCTGGTGATTACGTCAACGCGGAACTACTGGGTACTGGCAAGAACTCAATGATCGGTAACCGAATTCAATATGAGTTCTTTAATGTCCGTGATTATCCGACGATGGCGGTGCTGTCGTTTGTCCTGATGGCCTGCATCTTGACCATTGTGCTGGTTTACGTTCGACGAGTCGGATCGGATGATCTCGTATGAGCGCGCCCACTACCCCTGTGCCAGTGGCCAGTAAACCGCCAACGGGTGTGCGGATAAGAAATTGGATCGGTAATAACCTGCTGCGTATTTACGCAGTACTTGCGTTCATTTACCTGTTGTTGCCGGTCATGTACACCTTCGTCTTTTCGTTCAACGACTCCGGTAAATCGAATCTGACCTGGGTCGGTTTCACCTGGAACAACTGGACTAACCCGTGCGGAGCGCCAGATGTATGTGAGTCGGTGATCAACTCCATCTCAGTCGGATTAGTTGTCACACTTGTTGCGACGATGCTTGGCACGTTGATTGCTTTTGCGCTGGTACGCCATCGTTTCCGGGGACGTACAACGACAAATCTGCTGATCTTTCTGCCGATGGCGACTCCTGAAGTGGTCCTCGGATCCTCGCTGTTGACCTTGTTCCTGAACATCCTGGTGCCGCTTGGCTTCTGGACTGTCGTGATTGCCCACATCATGTTCTGCATCAGCTTCGTGGTGGTCACCGTCAAGGCTCGACTATCCAGTCTGGATGCGAATATCGAACAAGCTGCCATGGATCTGTACGCATCCGAATGGCAAGCATTCCGGCGGATTACGTTGCCACTAGTCGCCCCAGGCATTGCCGCAGCGGCACTTTTGGCCTTTTCGCTATCGTTCGACGACTTCATCATCACGAACTTCAACTCCGGCCAATTCACCACTTTCCCGAAATTCATTTATGTTGCTGATAAGCGCGGAATTCCGGCACAGGCCTACGTCATCGCCAGCGCTATGTTCTTCATCGCGTTGGCGATCGTCTTGATTGGGCAGTTTGCTAGCCGGCGACGTAAGGAGGGATAGCTATGCCGTTCGCCCAATACCCGGGTGACCGAGCTCGGGAAGCTATCAAAAACGCTAAGCACATGCCGTTGTGGTTGGACTCATCGGAACGACCTGAACCTCGACCGGCTCTGAGTGGTCAGCAGTCGGCCGGACTCGTGGTGATCGGCGCTGGTCTATCTGGTCTTTGGACCGCTTTACGCGCTAAGGAACGTCACCCCAACTGGGATGTTGCTTTGATCGAAGGTGACCGCATCGCTAATGCCGCCTCGGGGCGCAACGGGGGTTTTGTCGCTTCATCGATAACGCACGGTTACGCCAACGGCATTGGACGATGGCCCGAGGAATTCCCCGAGCTGCACCGGATGGGCGTCGCCAATCTCGAGGGTATTGAAAAGACCATTGCCGATTACGGCATCGATTGTGGTTACCGCCGCGTCGGTGAACTCGACATAGCTACGGAACCCTACCAAGTCAGCGATTTAGCCAATCACGCAGAACTGATCCAAAGTTACGGCGTCGACGTCACCTTTCAAGATCGGAAACAAACCCAGGAACAGGTGAGCTCCCCCAGCTACCTTGCGTCGGTACTAGATCCCTACGTCGGCATCGTCGATCCCGCTCGGTTGTGTTGGGGTTTAGCTCGAGCAGCAGAAGCCCTCGGAGTTCGAATCTATGAACACAGTGCTGTGACGGCTCTGAAACGTCACCAAGCGACGGTTCAAGTCAGTACGGTCGCCGGCAGAATCGATGCCGACCGAGTCGCCATCACAACTGCCGCTCATCAGCCCCTGCTCAAGCGGGTATCGGCCTTCGTCGTCCCCGTTTTCGATCATGTATTTGCAACGGCCCCCATACCCGCCGATCTGTTGGCGGAAATCGGATGGAACGGTCGCGAGGGAGTTGGTGACTCCGGAAACCAGTTCCATTACTACCGATTGACCGAAGATAACCGGTTGGTGTGGGGTGGTTATGACGCGGTTTATGCACGCGGTCAACGACCGGGATCCCCGCTCGAAGAGGATGATTTTCTCACCGCCCGCTTAGTGCAACATATGCACGACACTTTTCCGCAGTTAATCGATGTTCCGGTGGATTACACCTGGGCTGGAGCTATTGATACCTGCTCAAGGTTCACCGCGTTTTGGGGGCGCGCACACCAAGGCCGTGTCGCCTACGTCGTCGGATTCACCGGACTCGGAGTCGGCGCTTCTCGGTTCGGAGCAGATGTCTTAGTCGACATACTCACCGGCCAAGAAACTGAACGCACTCGTACTCGTCTCGTACGCGGCAAACCGCTTCCCTTCCCGCCCGAGCCGGTCCGGCAGTGGGTCATCGACCTCACCCGGCGGTCACTGGACAAGGCGGACCAGAATCAAGGGCGGCGAGATGCCTGGTTGCGGTTGTTGGACAAGTTGGGTCTGGGCTTTGATAGTTGATCTGGCTGTGAAAACAGTCGGCGGAATAGTAGTTACGCGCGGTCGTGACTACTGATGGAGGAGAGAGTAATGAGCACCGTCACGCATTGGATTAATGGTTCCACCTGGGAAGGTACGGCAACTCAGCAAGGCGATGTCTACGATCCGGCCACGGGTGAGGTAACTAAGAAGGTCGACTTCGCTTCCGGAACCGATATGGCGGATGCGGTAGCTGTAGCTAAGCGAACTTTCGATGAAGTGTGGGGACGTTCAACGCTCACGAAACGAATGCAGGTTTTGTTTAACTTCCGTGAACTTGTAAACCAGCGTAAGGAAGATATCGCTGCACTGATTACTGCCGAACACGGCAAAGTGCTCTCTGACGCTTTGGGTGAAGTCACTCGCGGTCTCGAGGTGGTGGAGTTCGCGTGCGGTAACGCTCACCTGCTTAAGGGTGGCTTCTCGGAGCAAGTCTCAACAGGCGTAGATGTCCATTCGCTGCGGCAGCCGCTCGGAGTTGTCGGCATCATCTCACCGTTTAACTTTCCGGCGATGGTCCCGATGTGGTTCTTCCCTATCGCAATTGCCGCGGGGAATACGGTCATCGTTAAACCTTCCGAGAAGGACCCCTCAGCGATAATGCTGATCGCTGAGTTGTGGCAAGAGGCGGGCCTACCTGATGGCGTCTTCAATGTTGTCCACGGCGATAAAGTTGCGGTGGACGCACTGTTGACTCACCCCGACGTGGCCTCCATTAGCTTCGTAGGATCCACACCTATTGCCAAATATGTCTACGAAACTGGAACGAGTCACGGCAAACGCGTTCAGGCTCTAGGTGGCGCCAAGAATCACATGTTGGTTTTACCTGATGCCGACTTAGACCTCACCGCGGACTCGGCCGTTAACGCTGGATTCGGGTCGGCCGGCGAGCGATGCATGGCGATCTCGGTGGTTGTCGCAGTCGAACCTGTTGCAGATGCTCTGGTCGCCGCCATCTCTGAGCGTATGGCCGGTTTGCGTATCGGTGACGGTCGTCGAGGCTGCGATATGGGTCCCTTAGTGACAGAGGTTCATCGCGACAAAGTAGCTGGCTACGTCAGCGCCGGAGTTGAGGAAGGCGCTGAACTCGTTGTGGATGGTCGCACCGTCACACCGGATGGCGCGGAACAGGGCTTCTGGCTCGGTCCGACACTTTTTGACCGGGTCACACCCGATATGAGCATCTATACCGATGAAATCTTTGGACCCGTCCTGTCGGTGGTGCGCGTTAGCTCATTCGACGAAGGTCTCGAACTCATCAACTCACATCCCTTCGGTAACGGCACTGCGGTCTTTACCTGCGACGGCGGTGCTGCCCGCCGTTTCACCAACGAAGTTCAGGTCGGCATGATTGGGGTCAATGTCCCCATCCCGGTGCCGATGGCCTACTACTCATTCGGTGGTTGGAAGTCGTCACTCTTTGGCGATACCCACGCACACGGCACCGAAGGTTTTCACTTCTTCACTCGCGGGAAAGTAGTCACATCTCGCTGGCCGGATCCAGCACACGGCGGAATAAACCTAGGCTTTCCCACTCACGGCTGAGGCCGCTAGTCCTACTTTTTCGCTTTGAAATTCAAACCGGCAACTCGACCGGGACTCACTGAATTTTTGGTTCGCACCTGAACTTGGTACTTCTTACCTACTTTGAGTTTGCCGATGCTCTTGGCGTATTTCTGATTACCGATCTTCAGCTTCTTGGGTTTCGCTGACTTCCACTTCTTCCAACTGTCAGCCGAAACTGCCTTATGGCGCACTTCGTACTTCTTCACACCACTACTGTCGACCTGCTTCGGTTTCTTCCATTGCACCTGAGTTTTCACACCCGATGCTTTCCGAACTTTCAGTTTCTTCACAGCACTTGAACCCGACAAGTTCACGGTCTTCCAACTACCGCCGCCTTTAGTGCTGTAGTAAGTCTGGAGGGTACGATTGTCGGTACCTGAACCCCAGTCCCAGGCGTAGCCGATGTAACTTGCGTTACTACTAACCTGCACATCTAAACGAGCCACCGACTTCGTGGGTTGTGAGATCTCTTTCGCTTTACTCCAGCTACTACCGCCATTTTTGGTGTTACGCGAAAAATACTTAGCTTTGTTTCCTGGTTTTTCCCACCCGTACCACCAGGTCTTACCGTCACCACTCATGGTCACTTCCGGTGATTTGGCTTTATCGCCACCTGCTGGGTTGTAAGGAGTCCAGCTAGCGCCGCCATCACTACTGTAGAGCGAGCCGATGGTCTTATCCCCCTGCCAGACGTACACCAGGGTTTGACCGTCATCTGAAACCGCCACTCGGGCACTATCTGTACCTTCAAATCCGCCGCTGACATTC
>JAOZTQ010000235.1 GCA_029939085.1 Candidatus Nanopelagicales bacterium | reverse complement strand
TGATTGTCGCGGATGAGTGGTCCTAAATGATCAATATGGTTGGTGGCGAGTTGGTCTTTTCAGGTAGTTCTGCTCGCTATGCTCGCAATGATTATTGATTCGGGGTCAAGAATGCGCTCAACTCCTCAGGTGGCTGACCAGCGGGTGACCGTGGTTAGCTCGGAGCAGCCGGGCAGTTCTATGGCAGGACCAGCGATTCGGGCAGTAAATCTTGCTGATCAACTGCAAGCGGCCGGTCTACGGGTGAGGCTTGCTGTGCCCGAAGAGCCTGACGTGCAGCTGCCGGTACCCGTCGCTGTTTTCGGCAAACCGTCTTCCGATAAATTTCGACAGTTCGCTATCACATCTGATGTGGTGATCACGCAACCGCAACGTTTGGATGTGGCTCGCGGCCTGCATAGTGGCGGAGCAAGGATCATTTATGACCTCTATGTTCCGGCATACGTCGAATATCCCGCATCCCTGGGCGCAGACGATTTAGATAGTCGATTGAGTCGACTGAGAGTCGAACGTAATTGGATGGAGTACGCGGCGGCTATCTCGAGCGGTGACGCCTTCATCGTAGCCTCACAGAACCAAGGTGACTACCTACTCGGAGCCCTGGGGCAGGCGGGCAGACTTCAGGGGCTTCGGTTATCAGGTGGTGGCCCACCGATCGTCTCGGTGCCGTTTGGTATCCCCGACGATCATCCGGCTAAGGAGCAGCCGGGTCCGCTGCGAGGTGGATTGGTTCCGGAAGATTCGGTAATCGCGGTATGGACGGGTGGATTGTGGAACTGGTTTGATCCGGTAACGGTTATCCAGGGACTAATTCACGCCCGCCGAAGCGACCCACGCCTGCACCTGGTGTTTCTGGGTTCCGGCAGTCCATCGGGTGCCTTCCTCGGTGGGGGAGATGCTGAGGAGGCACTGCGAGGCGCAGAGATCCAAGCGGCCTTTGCAGCCGGTTGCGTGAAATTCGCGGCGGAGTGGGTTCCCTACCAGGAGAGATGGCAGTACCTGTCCGATGCGGATTTCGTCGTCAATGCTCATCTGGACTCACTCGAAACTCGGATGAGCTTCCGGACACGGTTACTCGATCCGTTGTGGGCTGGTCTGCCGACGCTGACCACCGAAGGCGGAGAGTTGAGCGACATCATGTGTTCAGCCGATGCCGCTTTATGTCTGCCGGCGGGCGATAGCCGGGCCTGGTCCGAAGCGATGCTCAAGATGGCTGGAGACCCCGAGCAACGGAACCAAATGTCTACGGCTGCTCAGCGGCTGGCTGCTGATTTCCGTTGGTCAAAGGTCACTGAGCCTTTGCTTGGGTTAATCAACGATCTTGCTGACGAGGAACTACGCGAGGCCGCTGGTCCTGGGCGGATCAAGACCTGGCGATATCTGTCGAAAGTTCTCGAACTGAGATTGCGTCGTTAGTCGCATACCAAGAATGGGCATTCACCTAGTCCGTTGAACGCATGTTGATCTGGTTACCTCCGGAGTGCGCGATCCTGGACTGGAACTGCTGACCTGATCCTATCCCTAGGGTTGCCATGGTCAATCGCAGCAATGATTGACACAAAACGGCGTATCCACGGGGTGAGAAGTTGCCCTTATACAAACGCAAACCTCGAAGTTGCGCCCGGAGATTGTCGCGCTCGAGTATCCGCTGTTTACTGGTAATGCCACCTTCATGGATGCGGTAGTCGATCAGGACTTCGGGCAAATCGACGAATGTACCTACAGTGCTTAGTTTGTAGGCAAGATCGAGATCCTCGGCTACTTGTAATGATGGGTCGTAGCCGAAACGGCGGACTGCATCGGCTCGTAGCATTGCGCAGGCTAGTGGGAAGGGCGGTCGACCATCTCGTAGGCCGTGATGGTAATCAAGTTGCCAACCTTCACTATTCGGATCATCGACGAAGGCACGCATCATCCCGCTTACGCCGACCACATCGTCAGCAGTATCAAGCACCGCTCGCTGTAGCCGAAATCGGTAGGGCCGGGCTAGGTCGTCGCTATCACACGTTGCCAGATACTTGCCACGGGCAAGCTCAATCCCACGATTGCGGACTGCTGCGATACCTCTGTTGTTGGCGAAACGATCCAATCGAATCCGCGGATCGGTCGCGGCCCATCGTTGCGCTGATTCCCACGATCCGTCGGTAGAAGCATCATCAATCACGATCAGTTCGAAATCGGGGTCATCCTGATCAAGCACTGCCCGGATGGACGCATCCATTAGGTTCACACGGTTATATAGAGCCATTACGGCGCTGATCGTGGGGATTTGGCGACTTTGGTCAGATGCCAACCCGTCGTGGGCGCTACTAGCGGTCTGAGCGCCCGGCAGCTCAGGTTTCGCTACGGCCGAGTTATCGGGCTCTGAGCTCACGCGGTGAGCCTAGCAACTGTCGGGCAAACAGTTGTTGGTAAAACCGGTATGGGGCCGAGCCTTACGACATAGGCAGCCATTACCGTTGCACCGCCCCGACAGTTGGTTATTCGTGTCCCGATTAGCGCAGTTCCAGATCCCAAACCTTGACGCCGCCGACGATACCGGCGGAGTTAGGAACAACGAGAATTGAGCCGCCCACATCGGCGAGATCACGTTGGGACAGTTTGACGCTGTTTCCACCCCCCAGATACAGCCGATCCCACTGAAACATGGGCTGTAATCCGATGAGAACGTCGCGGACCCGTTTTGACCACGCTGAATTTCCGAGCCGTCTGCGCGATTTATCACCTATGTAGGTGTCGTAGATCCGCCCCCGGCGGACCGGTGATCGAGAAATCTCAAGATGTGGAAGTAGATTCCCGTCGTCGAAAATCGCGCACCCCAGTCCAGTACCAAGCGTGAAAAGTACCTCAAACCCAGAACCAGTAACTGCACCAGCAGCCGCAACTTCGGCATCATTAAAGACTCGTGTGGGTATGCCCAGCGACGCAGCCAACTCCTGTTGTACGTCGAAGCG
>JAOZTQ010000234.1 GCA_029939085.1 Candidatus Nanopelagicales bacterium | reverse complement strand
GATCCACAGTTCGGAATAGACGTTGGTTTCTTCGTCTTCCAGTTGCCGTGGCTCCGGTTCGTCCTCAGCTACGTATTTGCCGTCTTACTACTTTCCATTGTTACCGCGGTAGTCGTCCACTACCTCTACGGCGGTATCAAGATCCAAAGTGATGTGCGCAGCGTTAGTCCAGCAGCTCAGACGCAGTTGGCCATTTTGGGTGGACTCGTATTGCTGGCTAAGTCTGTTGCCTATTGGCTTGATCGATTCGAGTTAGCGACCGCCAGCCAATCACTGGTTCCGGGCTTCACCGGCTTGAAGTATGTCGACGTCAACGCAGTCCTGCCCAGTAAGACCATCCTGGCGTTAGCGGCATTAATTGTCGCGATTCTGTTCTTCATTACCGCTTTCCGCCGTGTGTGGGCTTTGCCGCTCATTGGTCTCGCATTGTTGCTGTTGAGCAGCATCGTTATCGGCTGGGTGTACCCCACCATCGTGCAGACCTTCCAGGTGCGCCCCACTGAAGAGGCGCGCGAACGTCCGTACATTCAAAACAACATCAACGCGACCAGGACTGCCTACGGACTCGATGGCGTGGACGTACAGGAATACAGCGGTCGCGAAGTCGCGCCGGCATCCGTTATCAAGAACGACTCAGGCACGCTCAGCAACATCCGCTTACTCGATCCCTCGATCGTGAGTCCTACTTTCCGCCAGCAGCAGCAGATTCGTGGTTTCTACGCATTCCCGGATGCACTCGATGTTGATCGATACAAACTCGAAGAGGAAGAGACTCGGCAGGGTGCCGTCGTCGCGGTTCGCGAGGTCGATCTGACAGGCCTGCCAGAAGGTCAGCGCAACTGGACCAACGACACCACTGTGTATACCCATGGATACGGCTTCGTGGCGGCGAGAGACAACACGGCCAGCTCCACCGGTGCACCGAACTATCTAGAGTCCGATATTCCCCCGCAGGGTAGCCTCGATATTGAGCAACCGCGCATCTACTTCGGACAGTTGTCGCCGCCCTATTCGATTGTCGGAGCACCAGAAGGCACTCCACCTCGTGAGTTGGACTTCCCTGATGACACCAGTCCAACGGGTCAGCGAAATAACACCTACACCGGCGAAGGTGGTGTGCCTACTGGCTCTTTCCTGCACCGTCTGGTCTTCGCAACTAAGTTCCAAGACGCCAACATCTTGTTGTCAGATTTGGTCAATAGCGAATCGCGCATCCTCTACGATCGCGATCCACGCGAGCGAGTAGAAAAGGTCGCACCCTGGTTGACGCTAGACAGTGACCCGTATCCAGTCGTGGTTGACGGGCGCATCAAATGGATCGTCGACGGATACACGACATCGGATCAGTATCCGAACTCCGCGCGCACTTTGTTGAATGAGGCGACTAGTGACTCGATCACGGAGACCTCTCGCTCGGTGAGCGCGTTGAACCGCGATCAGGTTACCTACATTCGTAACTCGGTGAAAGCCACCGTGGATGCCTATGAAGGCACTGTGGACTTGTATTTGTGGGATGAAAATGACCCAGTGGCTCGCGCCTGGACTCAGATCTTCCCCGATACCGTCAAGCCGCTGAGTGATATGCCCGACACAGTTCTGGAGCACGTTCGCTACCCCGAGGATCTCTTCAAGGTTCAACGCACTGTTCTTAGCCGGTATCACGTCACCGATGCGCAGTCGTTCTACTCTGGTCAGGACTTCTGGGTGATCCCAAGTGACCCGACAAAAGCCGGAGTTGATGTATTCCAGCCGCCGTACTTCCTCACACTGCAAATGCCGGGGACAACATCGCCCTCGTTCTCGTTGACGACGGCATTCTCTCCGAGCCGACGGCAGACGCTGGCGGCGTTCATGGCCGTGAACTCTAAACCCGGGGATGATTACGGCAACATACGTGTGCTGCAGTTGCCTCGAAATACGACGATTCCGGGTCCAACCCAGGTCCAGAATAATTTCGAGTCTGATCCTGTGATTGCACAGCAGTTGAACCTGTTACGTCGCGGTGGTTCCGACGTCGTCTTGGGCAATCTACTCTCACTACCTGTGGCTGACGGCATGCTCTACATTGAGCCGGTTTATGTGAGAGCGGCCGGGCAAGAGGGCTTCCCGCTCCTGCAGAAAGTTTTGGCTGGTTATGGGCAAGAAGTGACCATGCAGAACACGTTGCAGGAGGCCTTGGCAGAAGTATTTACCGGATCCGCTGACGCCGGTGGCGGTGGCGGCGGTGGTGGTGACGGTGGTGGAAACGACCGGACACCTGAAGAAGAACTGGCCAATGCGTTGTCTGCGGCTGAATCGGCCTACGAACGTGGTCAGGAAGCGCTAGCGGAGGGTGACTTTGGTGCCTATGGCAAGGCTCAGGAAGACCTGAAGAAGGCACTTGACCGTGCGGCTTCCGCGCAGCGTGATCTGACTGGGCAAGGCGGTAATTCGTCGGATACCCCTTCAATCGAGCCAGCACCTGAGGAATCCT
Source organism: Candidatus Nanopelagicales bacterium (assembly GCA_029939085.1). Lineage (GTDB taxonomy): Bacteria > Actinomycetota > Actinomycetes > S36-B12. The sequence continues at coordinate 503 of JAOZTQ010000234.1, read as the reverse complement.
TACCGCCGGAAGAACCCTTGCCGGAGGAATCGTTGCCACCGGAAGACACACCCGCGGAGCCGCCGCCAGATGACCAAGCCCCGGCGGCCTAGTTGCTAGTCGGGGACTGGGATTTTGGGCAGTCGCATAGCGCCTGCTAACCTGTTTTAGTCGTAAAGACAAGCAACGCGGGGTGGAGCAGTTCGGTAGCTCGCTGGGCTCATAACCCAGAGGTCGCAGGTTCAAATCCTGCCCCCGCTACTTTGGAAAATGAGGTCCCTTCGGGGGCCTTATTTTTTTGGTGAACTGGCTGAAGATATGGGAGGAGCCAGCGTCACCGCCGATCGGATTGACTCAACGGGGGGCAACGAGTCCACCGGTCGACATCAGACAGCAAGGCCATTAGACGAGAGCTAATCTACGCTTGCATTTGGCGACAAACCTTCCGATACTCGTCGCCGTGGATCGTCGAACAGTTCTAGGTTGGAATTTGCCGCCGACACACTACCGAATGGGCGGTGAGC
>JAOZTQ010000233.1 GCA_029939085.1 Candidatus Nanopelagicales bacterium | reverse complement strand
GGTCCTTGGTGGCGTTGAGGACGTTGCCGCCAGCCTTCAAGGTCCCGGAGTACACCCGCAGATAGGTGAGTTTACCGAGGTGGGGGTCACTCATAATCTTGAATGCCAATGCCGACATCGGAGCGTCATCGCTGGGTTCACGCAGCAGTTCGGTCTCTTCGTCGCCGACTTTGTGTCCTTCGATCGCGCCGACATCAAGTGGCGAGGGAAGGTAATCCACCACCGCGTCGAGTAGCGGCTGAACGCCTTTGTTCTTGAATGCCGTTCCGCACAGAACCGGAGTGACTGCAGCCGACAAGGTAGCGCGGCGGATGGCTGCTTTGAGTTCCTCGACGCTGGGCTCTTCGCCCTCGAGGTACTTCTCCATCATCGCGTCATCATTTTCCGCGATAGTTTCGAGCAGTCGATCGCGCCATTCCTGAGCAATCTCAGTGTGCGTCTCGGGAATATCTTGTTCGTCGAAGTTCTCGCCGAGTTTGGTTTCCTCTGGCCACACGAGCGCCTTCATCGTGACTAGATCTACGACGCCAACGAATGAAGCTTCCGCTCCAATCGGAAGTTGGAGTACCAACGGTGTGGCGTTGAGCCGAGACACGATCATGTCAACGCAACGATGAAACTCAGCACCGGTGCGGTCAAGCTTATTTACGAAGCAGATCCGAGGTACGGCATATCGATCAGCCTGACGCCAAACAGTCTCAGACTGTGGCTCGACTCCCGCGACGCCATCGAAGACCGCGACCGCTCCGTCGAGCACGCGAAGCGAGCGTTCTACTTCGACCGTGAAGTCGACGTGACCAGGGGTGTCGATGATGTTGATCTGGTGATCTCGCCAATTACAGGTCGTCGCAGCTGAGGTGATGGTGATGCCGCGTTCCTGTTCCTGCTCCATCCAGTCCATCGTCGCGCCACCATCATGGACTTCACCGATCTTGTAGTTGATGCCGGTGTAGTAAAGGATGCGCTCGGTCGTGGTGGTCTTACCCGCGTCGATATGCGCCATGATGCCGATGTTTCGCACATCAGCCAGTTCGATCGCCACGTCAGTCTCCGTAAATCTCTTGGGTTACCAGCGGTAGTGGGCGAAGGCTTTGTTGGCCTCAGCCATTTTGTGGGTGTCCTCACGCTTCTTCACAGCGGCTCCGAGGCCGTTAGAAGCATCAAGAATCTCGTTCATCAGTCGTTCAGTCATGGTGCGCTCCCGACGCTGTCGGGCGTAGGAGACCAGCCACCGTAGGGCGAGCGTTGTCGATCGGCCCTTACGGACTTCGACCGGCACCTGGTACGTCGCACCGCCAACGCGGCGGGACCGGACCTCGAGGGTGGGGCTCACGTTGTCGATGGCACGGCGCAGGGTTACCACGGGATCGCCTTCTGATTTTGCGCGAGCGCCTTCAAGCGCACCGTAAACAATGCTCTGCGCAGTGGAACGCTTTCCGTCCAACAACACCTTGTTGACCAACTGGGTGACCAACTCGGATTCGTACACCGGATCAGCGACCACGGGCCGCTTATCAGCGGGTCCTTTACGTGGCATCAGCCCTTCTCCTTCTTCGCTCCGTAGCGGCTACGCGCCTGCTTGCGATCTTTAACGCCTTGGGTGTCCAGTGAGCCGCGCACAATCTTGTAGCGCACACCGGGGAGGTCTTTCACACGTCCGCCACGAACAAGCACAATCGAGTGCTCCTGCAGGTTATGACCCACTCCTGGGATGTAGGCGGTCACCTCGATGCCGCTGGACAACCGGACACGAGCGACCTTTCGTAGCGCCGAGTTCGGTTTTTTGGGCGCAGTTGTGTAGACGCGGGTGCACACACCTCGACGCTGAGGGCTTCCCTTCAGCGCGGGAGTCTTGTTCTTCGCGATCTTGTCCTTGCGGCCCTTGCGGACCAGTTGCTGGATGGTGGGCACGTGCTCTCCAGTCCGTTCCTTGCTGGTGTGGTTCGAACCGAACGGTTGTCCGATTCATCCCTCCCACGCGGTCGGGCGTGTCGCGCAGCCTCACGGCAGCGAAACTCGATCCGAATCGCGGGTTGGTCCGGAACTCGACGGATATTCGCCCGCTTATCGCGGGCTTGCTCCTGGTTCGAGCTCCATTTGCGTGCTCAGTGCTAACTGGGCACGGTTCACCAGAATAGCCACAACTCCCTCGTTCGGTCAAAGGGGATTAGGCCGCTCGTAGGTGAAGTGACGCACCCCACTTTCATCAGGGGTGGCTCACGACGGGTCGATCGGCTGTGGTTCGAGAGGTCTATCGACTAAAGCACAACGACAGCGTCTTCAGTTGTGCCTGGTCGCAGCAGCAATTTGCCGAAATGAGTGCTGGCCGCCATCTCTTCATGAGCCATCGCAACATCAGACAATGGCAATGCTCGATGAATGACGGGATGGATCTTGCCAGCGGCGATGAGGGGCCACACCTCAGCTACGACGCGTCGACAGATCTCCGCCTTCTCATCATCCGGCCGGGCTCGCAAAGATGTCGCTGCGATACGTCCTCTGCGACTAACGAGTGCACCCAAATTGATCTCACCTCGCACTCCTCCCAGCAGACCGATGACGACTAACCGGCCCTCAACCGCCAGAGTTTGGATATTGCGATCGAGATACTTGGCGCCGACGACGTCCAGAATGACGTCAGCACCTTGACCTTCCGTGATTTCCATCATCCGCGCCACAAAATCTTCCGCGGTGTAATCGATTGCTGCGTCTGCACCGAGATTCAGACATGCCGCAACCTTTCCCGGTGAGCCTGCCGTTACCGCAACTTTGGCACCAATCGCTTTCGCCCACTGAATAGCAAAAGTGCCAATCCCGCTCCCGCCACCGTGAATCAGTAGCCATTCACCGGCGCGCAATCCCGCGACCATTGCTAGGTTCGAGTAGACCGTGCAGGCCACTTCTGGCAGCGCAGCTGCATCAATCAGACCCACACCTTCGGGCAACGGCATGACCTGACCGACCGGAACAGCTACCTGTTGGGCATATCCGCCACCTGACAAC
>JAOZTQ010000232.1 GCA_029939085.1 Candidatus Nanopelagicales bacterium | reverse complement strand
GAAAGCACCTTGAGTGCCGAGAGGATCGGTGCCGTCAGACCTGATTCCGGATCTCGACGCATCGCCAAACCGCTGAGGATAGTTCCCAGCGCCATGACAACAAAGGCCATCGTCATCGGCGTATTCGGCTCATCTGTACTTTGTTCCCCCGGACCAAACAGCAGCGCGATTAACGCCATGAGGAACAGAGTTCCGCCGTACCCCACCCACTGAATTACTGCGCGGGGGTTAGAGATCGTGAGATTCGGATCTCGGGGCGGCTTGGACATCAAGCCGTCATCGGGCGGTGCCCGCATAATGACGATCACTGGGAAGATGGAAATGAAGAAGTTTAGGAACAACACCATAAGCGGGGATAGCGCTACCCCACTGTTGATGTTGAAGATACTGGCTACGACGAATAGCAGTACCAACGACAACAGCTGACTCATCTGATAGCGCACATACGACACAATTTTGTCGTAGATACTGCGCCCCAGTTTGATGGCGGTGACCAGAGTGCCGAAGTTATCGTCGGTCAGAATCATCTTGCCGGCCTGTTTAGTGACTTCGCTCCCCGATCCCATAGCCACACCAATATCGGCCTGCTTCAGCGCGGCGGCATCGTTGACCGCATCGCCTGTCATCGCGACGATGTCGCCGTCTTCCTGCATCAGCTTGGCCAGTCGAAGTTTGTCCTGGGGAGTCACTCGACCAAAGACATGCAAATCAGGTAACGCGGATCTCAGCTCCTCATCCGACATTGCTTGGATCTCAGCGCCACTGATTGCACCCGGACCCAGGCCCAGCTCAGCTCCGATCGCCGAAGCTGTAATGGCATGGTCACCCGTGATCATGCGCACCTCGATACCGGCAGATTGGGCTGTGCTGACCGCTTCGATCGCCGACGGCCGGAGCGGATCAATAATGCCGACCATGCCAACAAATGTGAGATCTTCGACGAAGGACATTGGGTCCTGTTGCACGGCTGGCTCTTGTCCAGCTACATCTCGAACCGCAAAGGCAAGCACCCGCAGCCCCTGCTCGGACATACTGCGATTAGCCGCCAATACATCGTCTCGAACCTCATCCAGAGGTGTCGTAGAGCCGTCTTGATTGAGCACCGATGAGCAGCGCGCCAAAACGACATCTGGTCCACCTTTAACCAGTTCCAGAAATCGCTCGCCCTCAGGTGATGGCAGGTGATGGAAGGTCGCCATAAATTTGTAGGCCGAATCGAACGGCACCTCGGCGTAGCGTGGATAAGCTCGCCTCGTTTCCTCGGCATCAACCCCGACTTTGGCAGCGAGGACGACTAGCGCAGCCTCAGTGGGATCACCAACGACAACACCTGAATCTGACACCGTGGCATCGCTGTCTAGGCACAGACCGTAAGCCAAGTTGGTGAAGTCTGGTTCAGGCTGTCCGGCCACATGTTCGATAGCGCCGGATTTCGCGTAGCCCTCACCTTCAACCGTGAACCAGCTGCCACGGTAGTACAGTTTGCGCACCATCATCTCGTTCATAGTGAGCGTGCCGGTCTTATCCGAGTTAATGGCACTGGTTGCGCCCAGCGTTTCCACATCAGTGAGGTTCTTAACCACGGCTTGGGCCGCAGCCAGCTGCTTGGCGCCGTAGGAAAGCATCGCCTGCACGAAGGTGGGTAATCCGGTCGGAATCGCCGATATAGCCATGGCCACGCCGAGCAACATCACAGCCTGCAGAGATTCACCCCTGACCAAACCCAAAATAACGATCAACGCGACCGCCGCCCAGGCAATACCGCCCAAAACCTTAGTCAGACTGTCTAGCTCTCGCTGCAGCGGCGATTTGCTCGGCGGCACGGCCGAAAGCATTGCTGCGATTTGCCCCATCTGAGTCGCCATCCCAGTTTCGGTGACAACTACGGTTCCGGTACCGCGGGTTACCGATGTGTTCTGGAAGAGCATATTGGTGCGATCGCCGAGGGCAACGTCACCCGAATCCAAGAGCTCGGCGTCCTTAGCAATAGGAGCGCTCTCCCCGGTTAGAGCCGCTTCCTGAGTTTCCAGTGAGGCAGACCGGAGAATCCGACCATCGGCCGGAACTAAATCGCCGGCCTCAACATTGACAATGTCACCGGGAACGAGATCGGTTGCCGGCAGCAGTTGCAGCGTGCCGTCCCTTATGACGCGAGCTTGTGGTGTCTGCATCTGGGCGAGTGCATCGACGCTCGCTCTAGCCTTCATTTCTTGCTGCGTACCAAGAATGACATTCAAGATCACGAGAGCTGCTACCAATAAGCCGGTACCCAGCTCACCAATGAGCACACTGACAACAGCGACGGCCACCAGCATCAGATTCATGGAATCTTTCAACTGCAGTAACGCGACTGCCCACACTGACGGAGGTGGTTCGCTGACGATTTCGTTGGGACCGTATCGACTCAAAAGTTCTGTTGCATGTGCTCCGGTCAGACCCTCTTGCCGGTCGACATTTAACGTCGATATGACTTCGTCAGTGGTTTGCGAATACCAGGCGTTTTCTGCTTGTAACTCGGCCGACTGTGCCATTGATCTCCTTGATTAACGTGCTAATCAGAACCAAATCACTCTACCCGTCGGCAGGTGGCTTTTCGATCATCAGCAACACAAACCTATTCGATTGCGGCTGACTTACCCGTCGACAAGGTATGCAGCCAGTTCCTAACGGTCTCGAAGCGGTTGCGGTCACCTGGTAGCAGGTAGGCGTGTAAACCAAGCCACATCGTAAACGCTGGTATTCCGGTGACAACATGATGACTTGGGCCGATCTCGACCACTGCTGCACGACAGCGGACCATGGCCATATCGCCCATATCCCGATAGCTGAAGTCGTTAATGTCTTTGCCGTCTCGCTGCTCTTTGATGGCTTTGCCGACGAAGAGCCCTTGTTGTTTCGCCACGGAGCCCAGCTGAGGCAAAACGTCATCTGGCACTACCGACATGTCTCCGACACAGTAAATGTTTTCGTGGTCGGGCAATCTCAGATTGGGTGTCACAACAAAACGATC
>JAOZTQ010000231.1 GCA_029939085.1 Candidatus Nanopelagicales bacterium | reverse complement strand
GCCAAGCCCAACACCGGCGTTTACGGTTGATCTTCCAGTTGGAAGCCGATTTTCAAAGTTACCTGGAAGTGATCGACGCCATCGCGGACATAGCCTCGGACTTGGGTGACCTCAAACCACCCAATGTGTCGCATGGTCTTCGAAGCTCTGGCAATGGCGTTGTGAATCGCTTGATCGATTCCTTCCGGACTCGTGCCAACGATCTCGGTAAGGCTGTATGTGCGGTTTGCCATCATTCACTCCATATCTGCACCATGCCGGTGCCCTCGTGGTCTGGGCTGCTCACACTAGGAAACCCCGGACCATCGTGTCCGCGCGGAAGTCGACCATTCGTACTTATGCGTACATTTTTTGGATAAAGAAATGCACAGGAGCATGGCCTTAACGCAACAGCTTCGAAGCGAGGGGAGGCCCACCTTCTCCAGCCCGTGGTCACACAGATGAGAAGTACGGGTTTTGGTCGTCGAGCGTAAAGCCCAGCCTCAGATCAAGCATCGCCACATCAGGAGGCTGATGTGGACTCAAGTAAATCCTTCAGTTTCTTGAGTGAACTCTTGGCGTTCTTTGCGTTCATTTTCTCAAGAACGAGTCGATCCATGGCCTTACCTAAAGCGCCACCTTTGACCTCATAATCGAAAGTCTGCGTAACCGTGGTGTTGTCACCGTCAGCACTAACTGTGGTTGTGTAAGTGCCCGGCATCATTCCCCCTAGTTTGATGGTGACTCGCGCGTCCTTTTCCCATTCCGTTACGGTCTGGGCAATATCCATGTGCATACCCATGACGGAGTACTTGACTGTCGACGTGTCACCGACGCGCTCTTCAGTTCGAGTGACCCCAACAGTTTCGGATACGCCGGAGAACCATTTAGCGGCATTTGCTGGATCATCCAAGTAGTCGAAAACTTCGGGAAGTGGCTTTTTTATGGTGATGCTGTTGGTAACTACTGGCATGTGAATCCTTGTCCCGGCATTGGTGATGTCCGTGAGGTTAGTCGCAACTTGCGGATGATGCTGAACATAGAGCGCATAGCGGCTAGTTAGGTTTTGTTGGCCGCTACGAATTGGATTCCTTCGTATCGTCCGATGTGTCAGCCTCAAGCGCTCTCATGGGTTTCAGCAGTACTGCGGGCAAAATGAAGATTACGACTACTGCGATTGCGATGAAAAAGACTTCTGTCGCTAACGAGTCGAGGAGGTGGCCCCAGACAAGAGTGCCGATGGGTGCGGCGAGGCCTACTGCAAGTAGGAAGGCGGAAAGAATCTCACTCTTTTCTCCGGCTGGAGCACCGTAGGTTGAGGATTCATACAGAAATGATGCGAGCGAATAAAAGATCGCCCCAAAAAGTATGGCGCCAACAGCAATGACCGCGAGATCGGGGCCGTAGGGGAGCAGGACCCCGACGGCCATGATCAGGAACGAAGCCCCGGTCAACTGCACGACGCGAACTCCTGCAACAAACGCGCGCCGCCCCTTGCCGAGACGACCCACCACATTCGGAGTCACAATCTCACCTAGGGCAAAGAACATCAGCAGCAATCCGGCCTTCTCGGTTTCAGCGTGACCGATCTTGTTCAGCACCGGAACGATCATGTTGATCATCGGGCTCATCAAGATCGCTCCTGCTACGCCTAACCACACCGCCCATCGCAAGTTTGGGCGCGTGCGGATCTCACGAATCATTGAGCGCCAAGGCTGATTTGTTTTGTCCACCTTTACTGCACTGTTCGGGGGCCGATGGAACAGGAAGACAACCACCGGTACTCCCAAAACAGCTGCGATGATGAAGACTGGTTCCGGCCCGAGCTTCGCTAATACAAGACCGGCGCCAAGAGCTCCGATTGCGTAAGCTACGCCGCTAGCTCGCCGCAACTGTGCCGTGGCAACTTCAAGATCATTTCCACCGGAATAGGCCTCCGTTATCAATGGAGTAGTGGACTGGCGGATACCGGCTACCAGCCCCGACGCCAGACTTACACCTATCAACATGGGAACCAGCGGAACCTGAATGGCAAGCAGTATCGCAGTCGCAATGCTGATAATCACCTCCGCGAGTCTCGAAATCGCAGAGAGACGTACTGCGCCAAGCCGTTGAGCCACCCACGGCCCATAAGGGGTCGCCAACGAAAGACCCAACAGATAGACGGCGAAGACCCAAGACGTAACCCTCGCGGCGTCTTCGGGACTGCTGGCGGATTGGGTGGCCAAAACGGCGTAGGCCAAATAGGGGCCCATACCACCGAGAATCGCTAGAACAGTGACGGTCAAGTAGCTGATGAAGCGCCGCCGATTGTTGACGCGATCAGTAGCCGTTGACGGCATCGTGTGCTCCAACCTTTCTAGGCTCTCTAGGTGACTTCAGGGTGCCGTATCGCGACGGCCCATGCGGATCGAAAAGTGTCACATTCGGCGGTCTTTCGAATCTTCACTGGTTTTCCTCACCACACTGTTGGCTTGAACAACTCGGTGACGAAATTGATCGAGTAGTTCTCAGTCTTTAGTAATAGCCTGTTCAAGTGAGCAAAAGCCGCACGCGTGGATACGTAGCTATCTCGGGTCCCGGGGACGGTGCTGAGCATGCCGATATCGCTGACGCCCGCAACATAGCGCAGCAACTTGCTGCAGCTGGGGTAACCATTCTGTGTGGCGGCCTTTCTGGTGTGATGGCTGGTGCAGCCGAGGGAGCTGCTGCCGGTGGTGGGGTGAGTATTGGGCTGCTACCCGATGCAGATCGCAGTCGGGCACATCCCGACCTAACCTTTACGATCCCCACCGGCATGGGTGAGCTGCGCAACGGTCTGCTCGTGCGGGCAGCGGACGTGGTGATGGTTGTCGGTGGCAGTTGGGGAACCTTGAGCGAACTGGCACTCGCTGTGCGGACTGATGTTCCCGTGGTCACCCTACGTACCTGGAACGTCGACCCGGTGGGAGCGCCCGGTGTTGTGTCTGATGCGGGAGAAGCGGTGGCTCGAGTGCTGAACTTACTGCCGAGCGGATCTGGTGTCAGGTGAACTATCGTTCA
>JAOZTQ010000028.1:6159-10869 GCA_029939085.1 Candidatus Nanopelagicales bacterium | reverse complement strand
GTTCGGCGATCGCGACACAGTTAGGGATAACGCTGCTCTTGGTTCCAGCACTCGCTATCGACCCTGTTGCCGGAACGCGATTAGGGTACGGCGCCGGATGGTACGACCGACTGCTCGCGTCGATCCCGCTGGAGCGACGACCTTTTGTCGTTGGAGTTTGCCGACGCGTAGATCTGATTTCGGTGCCGGCTGAATCGCATGACGAACCAGTAGATGCCGTGTTAACCGAAGCGGGATTGCAGCGAATCAACATCCCTTGATGTCCACCAACTTTAGCCGGATGTTCGTGGCGAGAGAATCAGCGTATTAGTACCCGATGAAACGACGGCCTCTCGACTGAATGGCCAGGGGTACTGTCCACCCTGCGCCCACGCATCAAACTGATCAACATAATTCTCGTTATAGGCGTGACCACTATTTCCGGTGAAGTTAACCCATGACGATCTATCGAAATCACCAAGATCAACGACCTGACGCATCGAAGGAATCCACGAGACTTCATATCCGTCCACCGGGTTCCAACCATTAGCCAATGGAATCGAACTGCCGCCCCCGACTGGCAGTGGGCCCCGGTTGAAGACTCGCTCAATGATGTCGATACCACTCTCACCTAATGACGCGTTCCGGGCTTCGACCTGATGCAGTTCGCCCCAATTCCATTGAGTGGGGTCGTCTCCCTGTTCTCGTCGGAGTTCCTGATTTGCCGCTTGTAGCGCCGCCGCCACCGTATCGTTGCGACGCTGTTTACCTGACTTGTTAACGTCGTCCCACCAGACGTTTCGGGGCTCTTCCCACAGATTACGAATAGCTTCCCAGGTGCGATCACCAGCATCTACTCCGGACTGATTAGTGGTACCCAGCTCATCGAAAAACATCAGTTGAAGTAGTTGTCGATAGAAGACATTGAAATAGGCACCGGCCGCTGAATCTACCGTCTGCTGGTAGTCCCAATCCTCCAACAGTTTCACCGCTTGAGCCGTCTGGCTGTCTACTGAAATCCGCTGCAATCTCGGAACCAGGAATTCGGCCAGCTCATTTCCAGCATCGAGTTGGATGGATTGCATATCAGTCGCCGTTAACTTTCCACCGCCGGAAACGACAGCGGCTATCCGCTCATTGATTCGGTTAGCTCGAGAGCCATAAGACGTCGGGTCCGCTTTCAGCTTAGGTGAGCCATCGACTGGGACTACCTGCTGATTGGCCGTCGTTACCCATCCTGCCGGTGGATTCGTGATGCTGGGTAATTCTTCGAAGGGAATATTTCCCGACCAATCGAAACTGGAATCCCAGCCAGGGAACGGCCATCTTCCGTCATAACCTTGTCTCACCGGGATTACCCCGGGTGCCTGATAGCCAATCGTTCCCTCGGTATCTGCGTACACCAGATTTTGAGATGGCACCGAAAGCTGCGCAGCGGCGGCACGAAACTCCTCCCAGTTTGTCGCTCGGTTGACTGAGAGGATGGCGTCATAGGTTGGTCGTGGTGTAAGTGCGGTCCATTTCAGTGAGACCGCATAGCCTTCGCCCCGAGGTTGCCGGGAAGCTTTTTTGCTTTGTCCGGGCGCCGGAACCGGTGCCGTTTCGCCAACTTGGGCATAGACGTCCACACCGGGCAGATCGGAGATGATGGGACCATTGCCGGTGGATCGAACTTTTATTTCGACGTCCGGGGCATCGGCGACCTTGATGGTTTCCTTACGTGTCAAGATTGGTCTGCGCTTCTCGTCGAGCAGGTACTTCTTCCCCTTAACTCGTTCTAGCGCCAAGTCACTGACGTCTGGCCCGAGATTGGTGAGGCCCCAGGCGATGCTTTGATTGTGGCCGATAAAGACGCCCGGTACGCCAGACATCGTCCAGCCCGTGACGTCATAGGGACATAGTTCACTTACTTCTCGACATCGAAGTCCTGCCTGATACCAAGTGCTCGGCATACTGGCTGCGAGATGCGGGTCATTTGCCAAAAGGGGCGCACCCGTTTGCGTCAGCGCACCCGAGATCACCCATGAGTTCGAACCAATGCCCTGTCCAGTGGGACCTAATGCCCTGCGCAAGTTACCAGCATTATCGGCAGCTCGGATAAGCGCATTTTTGATCTTCGGTTGGTCTGTCAGCCTTGTATTTGCAGCCGCCGGAGTCAGCCGCTTGGCCAACTTGGGTTCCTCGGCATCACCGACGATAGATCCGTTCCGTTCAAAAGGATAAGGGGGATAAAGTTCCTCGGTTCTTGCCACACCCACCTTGGCGGCCGCGATAGCCCGCGATACTTCTTTTTCGTAATTTCCATTTAGGTCCCACGCCAGCGCTTTGAGCCACGCCAGCGAATCAACCGGATCCCATTGCTCGATGACATATCCAGGGTTCTGTACTGAGAGCACCAAGTACTCAAGTGAAATCTCCGGGCCGCTACGACCAGCTATGAACCGATTGATGCCATCGGCATACGCTTCCAGGGCAAGCCGCGATTCCGCACTGATTTGGCCGTACTCGATTTCGGCGACGCCGCGCCAATCCAATCTGCGCAAAAAGGCATCGGTATCAACTTGCGATTCACCAAACATCTCGGAGAGTCGACCTGAAGTCACGTGCCGGCGAAAGTCCATTTCGTAAAAGCGGTCTTGGGCATGTACGTAGCCCAATGCTGCAAATAAATCCTCCTGGGTATCCGCATAGATATTCGGGATTCCCCGTTCATCACGGATCACCTCGACGTTGGCCGATAGCCCTACCAGTTGGGCCGTTCCGTCAGTCTGTGGAAATGAACGTCTAACCGTCCACAATCCGATTCCGGCCGCGATAACGCCCAAGATAAGCACCAGTACCAAAAGCACAATGATGATCCGGGCAAAAATTCGCATGAGCCGAATCTAATCCAGCCCGTAGGCAGGTGGATGCAATGGGCTATGCCGGGGGTGAGTTCCGACGAATTTGGCTACCAGAGGCGTAGGAACCAATGTCACCTAGGAAAGCTAATCCCACGATGAACCAACTGAAGCCCTCAACCGATCCGGTCCAAGCGTAGATAGCGACGTACGCCAATGTTGTGTACGGGAGCAACAAGAGACCGACAAGGGGTATCAGCCAATCACCGCTGAACGCACGAGTGATCCAGTCGGAAAAAATCCACAGAAGTGCCAGCGCAATTCGGGGAAACATCGCGCCCAGCGCTACGACAAAGCATCCGCACATCTTGGCTCCTAGGTATTCGGCAGAACGTCACTACAGAGTTCGTCAGTCTGTCATTCGCCTGCGATCTATCGACCAGCACCACACTATTCGACCCATTGCAGTGCGTTCCGAATCTCAATCGCAAGCTCTGCGCGTAACGGTACCGCTCGTTCGGCTAGCGATCGTTGCAATCGAGCATGTTGCTGTCGACCCGCCGGCGTCTCAATCGGGATTGCGGTGAGGCCCCAGGCCGAAAGATCGTACGGTGACGAACGCATATCAAGATCTCGAGAATCTCGAGCAAACGTGAAACATTCCGCAACGAGAGCACTACTAATCAACGGGAGACTTTCGTAGGCATAGCGATAAAGATCCATACCGGCATGGATACAGCCAGGCTGTTCGATGTCGATCTGGTCATCGCGGCCGAGTCGGGGATGCAACTCTTTAGCCGCTTTTGTGAAGAACCGATAAGCATCAAAGTGAGTGCACGACAATCCGACGGATTCGACTGTGGCCGCTATCTGTTGTGGTCGCAATCGCAGTGGCACCTGGTCGTGCCTCACTTGCTGAGTCCGATAGACCATTGCCCACTCATGCAGACCAAAACATGAAAATCCTGCAGTACGTTGCTGTGTGGCTTCAAGGATCTGCAGCGCGTGCTGCATCCGTTGCTTTTTCCGTTCCGGGATCTGCGGGTTAACCCCGTGGCCGACTGATCGCAAACAATAATCGCTATCTCTGGCGAGACGCTCACTGCCTATGACTTCATAGCGCCAACCGGGATGCCACGAGCTGAGCTGAGCGGGACTCAATCGGTAGTACTCGAAAAGAAAATCATCTACCGGATGTCGCTCGCCACGTTGACGGCGCGCCAAGCGGGGACTGATCCATGGCTGAACCCGCTCCCGATGCTTTCGTTCCAGCGGGAGCCATTCAGTTGGTTCAAGGACTATCGAACCGACTGCTACATCAGACATCTGCGAGACCCAGAGCCAGGCAGCCTGCGACAAGCGGATCGAAATCGAATGCGTCAACTGGACCTAACGCTCCGACGCTCGTCTCCGCTCTGCGGGCCAGCATCCCTGCCCCCCAGGTCAGCAGTCCCGCTGTCATATCGTAGGGATCAGGCCCCTCGACCCGGACCTGATCGACTTCCTCACCTGAAGCATTTCGCCCGACCGCGATGACAACTGATCTATTTTGAATTCGACGATGAGTTGGTGGACCAGTATCTGACGCACCCCCGATTGCGCCTCGCATAACTGCACCCATGGCAGCACCCACACCAGGCACCTGCATTGCACTGCCTACCAAAGCTCCGGCCGCAGACCACGCTCGTGACCAGCGGCCGATCCAACCAACCTGGGTATTGACCGTCTGCAACGACGGATAGCGCCGCGGTAACGCGAACTGTTCGGTGCCACCAACACTGACACCGGATAGCCGCCGGTCGTCTACCTGAAACTCTAGGCTGCGCGAACCTGCGCGCTCAGGAGAGATGACGCCATCATGGAATCGATAGGACGGGTCGACAACCGCCCC
>JAOZTQ010000028.1:0-6059 GCA_029939085.1 Candidatus Nanopelagicales bacterium | reverse complement strand
TAGGCGGCGCCCGCCTCGATAGCCGCTGTGACTGCCCCATGCCCCAGTCGAGCAAACGGACCGACCGTACTAATGAGAACGTCCTCGGATGAATGAAACAGCGCGCGCAGCGATTCGGGATCAGTCACATCAGCGACAGCCCATTCGATTTCGTCTTGGACGACTGCTAAGTCCTGCAGATCCGATGTCAACGAACTCAACTTGTCTGGATCGCGCCCAACCAGGACTGGGGAAACTCCCGACTTCACCAACTGTTCCGCGACGAGCCTTCCGGTAAATCCCGTCGCACCCAGCAGCAGCACCCGATTGTCCGAACCCATGGCCAAATGCTATCCCTCACCCGATTGAACAACCTCGAGTGATCCCCGCAACTAAGTAAGCAACGTCTAGATCTGCGGACTAGATTCAACAACATATGCAGACGGACAGCGGGAGACTTTCGTGCAGCACGAATACGAAAAGTACGAACACAATGGAATCCACTACGAGGACAGTTACTACTTGCCCGAAGGAGCCGCCGATTCTTATCCGATTGTTTTAGTCATTCCCGACTACCACGGTGCAACAGCGTATGTCGAACAAAGCGCCCAGCAGATCTGCGAACTTGGCTACATCGCTTGCTGCGTCGACTTCTACGGGAATCGAGCAATGCCGAAAACCTCTCAGGAGGCCGCGAGTCTCATCATGCCCTTCTTCGATGACCGGACAAAAGGTGTTGAACGAGCGAAACTCGCGCTGAAACAGGCACGCCGCCGAAAGGAAGTTGACAGCTCGAAGACCGCTGCGATTGGCTACTCCAGCGGTGGCATGGTCGTTCTAGATATGGCTCGTCGGATACCTGATCTCGATGGCGCGATACTTGAGTGGGGCGTTGCACTCCCCTGGCAGCTTCGACCGCTGCCCATGATCGAGCCTGATATCGGAAATGCAAAAGTCTTGATAATGCAAGGAACCGATGATCCCTTCAACCCCCTGGAAGCGGTGCTCAGCGTGATTCACGAATTCGATGAAGCGAAAACCGACTATCAGTGGATCTTGTTTGGCCAAAAGAAACACGCCTACAGTTTGAAGCCGGCAGACAATCTGGAGATTCAGAGTGGGGAGTCCCCCCTCGCTTTGTTGTACGACGCTGAAACAGCAAAACGATCGCACCGGTATATCGCTAGCTTCCTGGATGAGATTTTCAACTAGCTTGCACGGCGCCGAAACTCGCCACGATGCAAGGTCTGGAAAGATCACGAGTCACTTTGCTCAAGACGTTTGGCGACTCCCAATCGTCACACTGACCCGATCTGATCGTTGGATTCGAGACAGTTCTGACGCCTGAGCTTCACTGACATCCAACAACACAACTGCTCCAGCACCTGGTGGCGCCAGACCACTACCGGACGCCGACTCACCAGAAACGGTTAACACCTCGACCTGCCTAGCCAGGATCCGCACGTCACCATCAGCTAAGTCCCCCGGCGCAGCTAGCACGTTGACGACATCCCCGGACACCAACAGCGCTGCCAGTCGCTCATCTGTCAGTGAGAGCGGAAACACCACTCGACCTGGGAGTACTTGCAGACTTCGACCCGGCGTAATTCTGGATGAAGTTATTGGTTCACCCGAATCAATCGGCCCGCGCGCTATCTCCCCAACTAGATCACTCGAATCCATGGTGGCGAGACCCAGAGAGTCATTGCCGAGTGTTAGATCCTCCTCGGTCAGCACCGCCCCAGAGACTATGTCCCGACTCGCGACTACGACTTCTTGAGTTTGCGGCACCGCACTATTCGACATCCACGACAGTAAGCCCGCAATCAAAAGCACACCTGCTAAAACGGCGCGAATCAATGTCGAGTGCCGCCAGATAAACGAAGTGGTCCGCCTTACATCTGCCATGAACGGGAATCTGCCACCGGTCCGGCAGTCACCGCCAGTCGGTATCCACAACCCACGTCCTGTGGAGCCGAGGCGTACGAAAAAAAGCCGTGCTAGGAACCGCCGAGCTCATCACATGGCTGCTCTGGAACGTCGCAGCCTCTTCCCATAGCTGCGGCTGCTAGGCCATTACGGTGCGCGTCCGCTGCGCTGGACCCGCCATCCGAAGGATCTGGCCCGTCTCAGCGCGAAGACCAATAATGACGCGCAGGTCTTGACTCAATAAGCCCTAACTCGATTTTGCGTTCGCCGCGCTGGCAGACGATTTCGAGGAAGACTCCTTTTTCCCGCTGTCTGATTTGGAGCTGGATTCCGTGGACTTCGATTCCGTCGACTTCTTATCCCCGCTGTCAGATTTATCGGCGGATTCAGACTTGCTGTCCGAGGCCTTTCCAGCGCCCGACTTACTCGCTTCTCGCGAGTCATTTCGATAGAAGCCCGAGCCCTTGAAGACGACCCCCACATTGCCGAACAGTTTCCGAGGCTTGGCGCCGCCACAGTGCGGGCATGTGTCCAGCGGCGCTTCATCGAAGGTTTGCACTACTTCGAATTGCTCCCCGCAATCACCGCATCGGTAGTCATACCTCGGCATTGGCAACCTCTCACTCTGTGCTTAAACCGCTCATCTAGGGTGCCAAACTCCGGCGAAATCCGGAAATCCGCGCTGCTGAGTCCGAGCGAGCAATGATCGGATCACGCTAGGGTCATTGCGATGTCGAAGCAGGGTTGGCGGCCACCACCGAGTTCCTGGGCGTTGGTCGCCGTCGGTGGTGCAATCGGGGCCTCATTGCGTTATTCGACCGAACAATTGCTGCCCTGGGATGGGCAAGGTTGGCCTTGGGCAATTTTTATCGTGAATGTTGTCGGCTCCTTCATCATGGGTGGCTTTCTGGGACGTCTTAGTTTGCTTAAGCAAGCGCCGGAGTACCTGACGCCATTGATCGGCGTTGGATTTCTTGGTGGGCTCACCACATTCTCGAGCTTTGCGTCTGAGTTGGATCAGTTATCTCGATCTGGTGCCGTACCACTCGCAGTTGGTTATACCGTCGCCTCGGTGGCTGTCGGAATCTTGGTGGTTCGGGCTGGTTGGATAGTTGCCCGCGGGAAGCGCGACTGATGAGTCTTTTGTTGGTCGCTCTGGGAGCCGCGCTGGGTGCAATGGGTCGCTACGCCATCGACCTTCATCTCCAAAAATGGTGGCGTGAAAACCATCCAAGTCGCGTTGCGGTGGGCATATTGACCGCCAATGTCATCGGTTCCGCAGTTCTTGGCTTAGCTTCGGCCAAACTGGACGCTGATTGGCTCTTATTCGTTGGGACGGGATTTTGTGGCGCCTTGACCACATTTAGTTCCTTCGCGGCACTCACTGAGGAATCATTTCGGCAGGGGTTCCCACTGACCGCATTAACGAACATTGTTCTCAACGTTGGAATCTGTTTGGGCGTCCTCTCTGTCGTTAACCAAATCGCCTCTTAGCCGGTGCAAAGGTAACGGTTCACTTCACAGGTGTCCTGGACTGCTGAACTGAGCGGCAGAAATGGTTAGTCTGGGACCGCAACGCCTACTCATGGAGTGTCAGATGAGCGAGAACCCGACTGAGGACCAGCGAATCCAACTACTACGCAGCGCGATGTCACGTCGAGGCTTCCTATCTGCCGCCGGAGCGACCGGCGTAGCAGCGGGCCTTGCGGCTTGTGGCACCAGCTCCAACACTGATGAGTCGGCGTCAAGTCCCGAAACCCAGGCCAGCACCGAAAGTGACACGATCGTTTGGGGTAACTGGACGGAGTATCTGGACTACAAGGGGAAGACACAGACCTATCCAACGTTGGAGCGGTTCGAGAAAGTTTCGGGTTACACAGTCGATTACAAGGAAGACATCGACGACAACAACTCGTTTAACGGAAAAGTAGAACCCCTGCTCCAGAGTGGACAGAGCACGGGCTACGACTTGGTTACGCCATCTGACTCCCTCGTGGCCGAATGGATCCGTAAGGGCTATGCAGCTCAGATCGACTACGACTTAGTTCCTAACAGCAAGAACATGCTTCCCGCGTTACTTGATGTTTCATGGGACCCGGGTCGCAAATACTCGATGACTTGGCAGTCGGGTTTCACGGGTTTGGCGTGGAATGAGGACAAGATTCCTGGCGGTCTAAAGTCAGTAGACGATTTGTGGGATCCGAAGCTCAAAGGCAAGGTCGTGGTGCTGTCAGAGATGACCGACACCATGGGGCTCATCATGCTGAGCCAAGGTGTCGACGTTAGCCAACCTTTCACACAGGAACAGTTTGACGCTGGCCTGGCAGTGCTAAAGGAGCAGATTGACTCGGGGCAGATTAAGCAGGTCCGCGGTAACGGCTACCTACAGGATTTGCGCAACGGTCAAGCCTGGGCGGTCATGGGCTGGAGTGGCGATATCTTCCAACTTAACTACAACCCCAAACTCCCGAACTTTGGTTTTGCACTGCCCGATACGGGCGGCATGTTGTGGTCTGACAACCTCGTGATTCCGACCACTGCACAAAATAAGGTTGGCGCCGAAGCCTTAATGGACTACTACTACGACCCGAAGGTCGCGGCGGAAGTAGCAGCCTGGGTGAACTACGCCTGCCCAGTTCAAGGTGCGCGTGAGGAAATGGAAAAGATTGATCCTGAACTGGCTGACAGCAAATGGATCTTCCCGACCGATGAACTGCTCGCGCAGTCTTACGTCTTCACTTCATTGTCACCACAGGAGGAAGTGGAATACGAGGATCAGTTCGGCCGGGTTACCCAGGGATAGAACCTCCCGCCTTTCGGATATCCATTAGGTAACAAGTGATTTAACTCATGCAAGTATTCGGCGTCGCCATGAGCCGAATCCACTTTCGTATCGGACAATAGAGTTATGTCCGAAGCACACGATGAAAGTTCTCGAGATTTTCGTTCTAGACGTCATTCGGAAGACCATCCTGAAAGTCCAACCGAGGTGACCTGCGAAATTCCGGTAATTGACGCGACGCACGACAGGTTCAACCATGAAAACGTTGAGGTCACTGGCGACTAATCAGCCCATATGGGGCAGCCTGGTTTCAGGCCAATACCAGTTGATCTCAAATCGCGATTTGGCGATATAGCTAACGAGTTTCCTAGTTCTTCGTGCGGAACTTCTTCTTTTTGGGTGCACCAACACCAACGGAGTTTTTTGCGCGAACCTGGATTCGGTACCTCGTGTTCGGCTTGAGCTTCTTATTCTTTTTCAGCTTCTTGAAGGTCTTGGTGAACTTTTTCTTTCCAGAGACCTTCAACTTGGCCTTCTTTTTACCTTTCCAGGCCTGCCAGTCTTTGCCCTTCTTTTTGATGCGATACTGGTAATTAGTGACCGAAGCTCCACCGTTGCTGTTAGGTTTTTTCCAGGTCACTTTGGCCTTCTTTTTTGTGATCTTCTTTTTCTTCAACTTCGTCACTTTGCCCGGTACCGACGCAGCTGGGGGCGTGGGTGGGTTGACCGGCACCGGGTTAACGGGTGGTGGAGCAGGCTCTGACGGCAAACCCAACGCGGCTTGCAGATAGGGCCAGCCGCCTTGGTTCGAAATACCTTCGAAAACCACGTCCATCAACTGTCCGTAGCGCTCGAAACCCTCGGTCTTTACCGGGATAGGCTCGAAGTTGCCGTAGGTGGAAAACACCCGCACCTTGCCCGGTGTACCGGCTTTAATCCCAAAGTTCTTATTTTCCAGAGTGGTTACGTCGTACTCGCTGTAAGAAACTTTAATTCCGCCAGCTTCGTTCGACGAGTACTCCCACTTGGGCAAGGTGTTCGCGGCGGCCGACTTGGGAAATATCTGCGGACTCGGAATGTCGAAGCAGAGTCCCCCAAAGCATTGTTGGGCGACCCCTGGCGGCAGGGGCGGTTCCGGATTGGGGGTCCCTGAATAACCAAATAGTTTGGCGGTCCCCGTGCCCAGGTTGTACCCCGGCGCTAGCTCTTGCCCTTCGTCAGCGAAAATCGTGATGTCAAACGGTTCACCCGGTCGGTTTTGTTTTATAGACGACAGCGCAGTCACGGCAGACGAGTTATCACCGAAGCCGCCGTCACCGCAACGGGAGTACCGTTCATCGGCCAACTCGGGTAGAGTTTTGGAGTCGGC
>JAOZTQ010000230.1 GCA_029939085.1 Candidatus Nanopelagicales bacterium | reverse complement strand
AAGACGCCGCCGCACTCGCTGAGCAAGAGAAGCACTAGCCCAAGTCCTTAAGCGGCAGCAGCAGGCAGGCTGTATGTGTCGCCCGCATGGTGCCACCACCGCGCAGGGCGGACTCTTCGTCATCTTCGGTTGGCAACGAGGCGCTCACCTATCTAATGCACCGACTGATCAATCGAATCCGGCTGAACCCAAAGTGGCGCCCCCGTTACCGAGCCGCCAGCGCCTACTTCACTACGAGGTAGTACGGACCGGAATAGGTCCACATAGCATCGGGTAGTTGCCATTGTCGTAGTTCGCCGACACCGTGAGGTCACTAGGGCTTGTCGATCGACGCGATGACAGCTGTTCCAATGACTGCGCTTGCTGCTTCATGGCATCCGAGCCGTTGGTGATATCCCACTGCAGATAGCCCGAGGTGTTCCAGTCGGTAAGGAATGTATTCATAAAGGTGTGAACTGCTGGAACGCTTTGTTGGAAGTAGCCCAATCCGGTGGACCTAGAGGTCAGCATGACACCTAGTTCTCGATTGAACTCGAGTGACGCCGTTGAGATATTTTCGGAACCCATGAAGGCATCGGTGCCGTCCACCAACATCATCTTGGCGTGGATGTACAACTGCTTCGAGTCCTGCTGCGACGCATCGACTTGAGTCAGACGAATAGTTGCTCCTGCTTTCGCGAGTTTCGTAAAGGCTCCGGCGTACTTGCTATTCAGCGTCATTATGATCCTGACATCAAGACCTTTCTGTGCCTGGGCGACCAGAGCGGCAACCGTGCCGGGGTCGTTCATCTCCTCGTTGTAAATCCAGATTGACTCCTTCGCCGAGTTAATGAGGTCGTATGTACGTTCCATAGCGTTGCCTTGAACCACCGCACCAGCAGGTAGGTCCCAGGGGTAACTGGTCGGGGGAGCGGGGTACTGGGCAGGGCCTCCGCCGGTCGGAGGCCAAGTTGTCCCGTTACTCCATGTCAGCGGTAGCGCAGTTTTCAGCAGGTTATTGGTGTTGGTGACGGAGGGAGAGGTACTGGGTGGTACTGCACCGCAGTACAGGTCAGAGACAAATACACCGGTAATGGCCGCGATAAGTTCCGGGTCCGTCTCGACAACAAAGAAATCACGAGCTGCCCACTCTTCGGGGCATTCGCTATTGCCGCATGCAGTCGCGGGAGTGGTCGTGTTTCGGTAGCCCCAGTCATAACTGGTCAAGTTGCCCGAGGAGACTAGCGCCTGCGCGGTAGCGGGGAGTTGCTTAACTGGCAATGGCTGCCCAGTATTCGGGTCACTCGCGTCAATGATGATCGTCTTTTGGTGAGTAACTTGGAAGTTGTTATTCGCAAAGTTCAGTTGGACCGATCCAGGATTACTAGCCGAGGCAGCAGCTGCCTGTAGTGACGCCTGCGTCGCATAAATCCAATCAACTTTGTCGTCAGTTGCACATTGTGCTTGCGGGGTGTCTGAGTAGCAGTATTGGTTGTACCACTGGCCGTTGACCATGATGCGAACGTTGACGCCACGCGAAACTGCCCGCATTAGTGCTCCGGGGGAGCCCGCCTGGCCGACGATGTTCGGCCCGCCAATCTCATAGATCACGATGTCCACAGTCTGGGTTGCAGCGTCGATCGCCTTGACGATCTGGGCACCATCATCAGGAAGTGCGTAGGCGTCGGGCATATCACCGAAGTCAGCACCGGTAAAGTCGGTGTTGGCCAGTTTTGCGCCCCCTAAGTTGGTTTCCGGTAGGTAGGCCCTGTTGAACTTGGCTTGCTTCACATTGCTCTGCTGCATAGCGGCTCGATGCAGTTTCGTCTTCTTGAAACTGCTCCTTTTGAGATTTGCACCCTTCCACTTCGTATCACGCAAGTCGGCCTTGTGAGCACGAAGTCTCTTCCCCCGTGCACCCTTGAAGGTGGCACCCTTGCCGGAAGCTCCATGGAGCAAAGCGCCAGATAGGTTGGCCCCGTTGAGGTTTGCGTTCGTCAGGTTGGTGTTTCGCAGATCGATATTCTTGAGATTCGCTCCCTTGAGATTCGCTCCCTTGAGATTCGCTCCCTTGAGATTCGCTCCCTTGAGCTTTTTGCCCTGCAGTTGCGCCTTCTGCAGTTTGGCGTTGGCGCAGTTGGCTTTCGGTCCGGGTGTACATGCGGCGTTCGGTGCCGCCGAGGCTACAGGCACAGGGGCAATTGTGGTGAGGCCAGCAGCGGCAAATCCCATGACTAGCGCAACTGGGATAACTCTTTTCATGCCCAAAAGATATGTCTCCGGGGGGCGCATGTCAGCCGGAGCAACGAAATCCGATTCCTGGAAAGCGGGATATCCAAGAATCGTGAAATAGGAGTCACCCTAAATGCCGGAGCCGACGACGAGGTACCTCTCGCCGCCGACTCCGGATTAACGGTGGGGTGTGAGACCTATTCGGTTGTGCCGTAGGTGGCTTCTTCGATTGACTCTGGTCGGGAGTCAGTGAGCCATCCACCGAGCCCGATGTGACCGTCTTTGCTGATCGTTACTCGGCCTTGTGCGTCATCACTGCGTTGGAGGAACTCGGACTGCCTCTCGGCGTTGCCCTTTCCTAGTGATGCGTTTTTCCATTCACGGACCTCATATTGCACTTGACTAACTGCCTTATTGCGGATCTCCTTATTGCGGTTTCCGTTGGCGGTGTTCCCGAAACCCCATCCGGCAACTGGGTTCCACCTTTCTTCACCGGCGAATATCCGATTGCCGAAAGTCTTTTTACCTTCCCGGTACTCGTTGCCGACGATTTGGCCCAGTGTTACGCGAGGCTGTACATGCGTGTCCCGAGCGGTTAAACCCCTCTTTTTCCTGGTGAGGTGGTACTCCCAGGTGTCGGTGTAGACGTAGCTGGTGGCGATGTTGTGCGACTCCAAGAATTCCTCCAGGGTCTTACCATCGTGGTTACCGGGGCGGTAGTCCTCGGCAAGCCCTTTCAGGATCGACTCCATGCTTGACGTGGTCACGTCGGAGTTTTCCCACAACCATTGGTCTTGGCTAGGAATCCCATTCACGGTTTCCGTCAATGC
>JAOZTQ010000229.1 GCA_029939085.1 Candidatus Nanopelagicales bacterium | reverse complement strand
TCCGGGAGGCCGCCACCGAGATCATTGAGGCCACCGACAAGATCGATGTTCTGGTCAACAACGCAGGCGTCATGGCGACACCGCAAAACATAACTGCGGATGGTTTCGAACTTCAGATTGGCACAAATCATCTTGGTCATTTCGCACTGACCGGTCTACTCCTCAACGCGATGCCTATTGACGATCCCGCGGCTGATAATCGAGTGGTTAACGTCTCCAGCGGAGCCCATCGGATGGGCCAGGTGAATGTAGGGGACTTGAATTACGAGAATCGCAGGTACAACCCCTGGCAAGCTTATGGGCAGAGCAAGCTCGCGAATCTGCTGTTCACACTTGAGCTGGAAAATAAGGCAGATGCCGCCGGATGGTCGTTGTCTTCTTTAGCGGCACACCCGGGCTGGTCCGCGACCAACCTTCAATTCTCGGGGCCGAAAATGGCGCAAAATATCGTTGGAAAGTACACCACGCAGGTCGTAAATCGCGTAGTTGGTCAATCGGCTGAGGCCGGTGCCCTGCCACAAATTCGCGCCGCTACCGATCCCACTGCTAAGTCGGGCGAATATTACGGACCTGACGGCTTCATGGAAATGCGGGGAAAACCTGTACTTGTCGATCGCTCCTCGGCTGCACAGGATGAGGTTACGGCTGCGGAGCTGTGGAATCTTTCTGAGGAGTTGACTGGCGTGGTGTATCCGACCTGAGCAGCGCGGATCTGTGGTCTGGCCAAAGTTCGTCCAGGGGATTCGCGGCACCGAAGGGATTAAGTCGTCGTTGACCAGCGTTAGGCACATTGAAGGAGTTGACAAATGACTGCCAATACAGCGTCTGAAGGTACCCCGGGGTCACGTTCTGCTACCGGAATTTCTGAAATCGTAGGCGTCTATCACGCTGATGGTGGAGTTGTCGGTGAGAGCAAATATTTCTTTGGCAAGTTTCTAGGTCTCTCACACTGCTCCCTATGTGACATCACGCATTCACCAGTGCGGCGCAAACCTGATTGGGATCGCATGGTTCAGCGGCTGGGCGTACCTGTCACCCTGTTACATCGAAACGAACTGTCACCGGATCTGGTGGACTCGGTAACCGAATATGGCACCCCGGTCATCATGGCTCGTCGTGACGACGGCGAAATACTCCCGCTACTCACATCCGATGAACTCGACAACCTATCCGGATCAGTTGAGTCGTTTGAATCCCGACTTACAGCAGCCTTGGCACAACAAGCCGCTGCGAGGGAGACACCTACTCCGGCGCGTCAGACTCCTCAGCATTAGTGAGCTCTAACTCCCCTACATCACGGCCGATCCGGTTAATCGGTCCGGCTACTGTGAAGAGGGCGATGAGCATTCCGATAAATGCCATCGCTGCGTTGAAACCGAAGGCTAACTTCACCCCATCCGCAAACGCTACTCGGACCACCTCTACAAGTTGCTCACCCGTTGAACCGGAGTACTTTTGAGCAACATCTGTTGAGATGTCTGTCCCTACGATTACACCTCGGATGGCTTCAATCTCACTTCCATTGAGTGTGATTCCGATTTGCTGTGCACCATCGCTAATTCCCGCATTTGCGGCTGCCAAGAAAATGGTGGTTGTTATGCCCAAGCCCACAGCTCCCCCCGCAATTTGGAACAGGTAGACGAGTCCACCTGCGAGGCTGGACATTGATGGTTCAAGTGAGGTGAGCGCCGCGGTCGTGACGGCAGAGTAGAACAAACCAACACCGATACCCAGCACGATCATTCCCGGGAGAAATGCGACGTAACTCGATTCAGGCTGGATCACGAGCGCCAGCAATGTGGGGCCCAAGAACATACACACCGCACCCAGCGATATGACTGCCTTAATCCCGATCCTGCCGATCAGCCAAGACTGCGCAAATGACGCAACCGCGAATACGGCCATGAAGGGCAGCAACGCGGCCCCAGCTGCCAGCGGATTGAGGTCAAATATTTTTTCAAAGTACTGGGGCAGATACAGCAAGGCCCCGAAAAAGGTTGTCGACATCGCCAAAACAGCAAGACATGCGACCAGGAACGGGCGTCGCTTCATAACTGAACCTGGGATCAACGCACCGTCGCCGGCTTGACGTTCCCGCAGAACAAAAAGAACCATGGCCACGGCTGACACCAAAAGTAGGCCCCACACCTGTGGATTGCTCCAACCCAGATCGGGAGCATCCGTGAGTGCGATAAGCAGGGAAAAGAGCGTAACGGCGAGCAACAGGGTTCCCCAGTAATCAATCTTTTCGCGATCACTTGGGGCCTCTACTTTGACGCATCGCCAGGTAACGAACATTGCGATGGCCGCAATCGGAACGTTTATCAGGAGGATCCATCGCCAACTCGCCAACTCAGTGAGTGCGCCTCCGAGCAGGGGACCGGTAGCGTTGCCGATACCCGCCACACCTATGACGAGACCACCTGCTAATCCCGCTTTTGCGGCCGGCAAAATCTGATAGATCAAACCCAGGATGGCAGGCCACATCAAAGCTCCGCCTACACCCTGGAGTCCACGGGCAACGATAAGGCTATAGACATCCGGCGCTAGTCCGCCCACGAGCGAAAAGAGCGCAAATATTGCGGTTCCCAGATAGAGGATTCGCAGCCGGCCATACATATCGGCAAGGCGGCCACCGGGAACGATCATCACGCCGACGACTACGGCGTACGCGTTGATGACCCACTGAAGCAACGAAACATCGCTATTCAGCTCTTCTTCCATGCGCGGCAACGCGACGCTCATGGCTACGAAGTCATTTGCTACAACGAAAATGCATAGGGACATGGCAACGATGGCGAGGACCGTTGACCCACTGAGCCGAGATGATTCGGCCTCTGTCATGGACACGGCACAACCCTAGCCATCTCCGACCGGTGTAGGTGATCGAACGTCAGCCCTCACCAATCCGACGTGATTCGCCGCGCGCAGCCTAGGCTAGGAGTATGGAACCGCCCACTGATTCGCAGGACCAACCGGTACGTCCCGTCTCAGGCTGGTATCCAGACCCAGAAGATTCAGATCGATTGCGCTACTGGGACGGGGAGAACTGGACTTCGCACGTACGCGACGTCGAACTGCCACCCGACGCT
>JAOZTQ010000228.1 GCA_029939085.1 Candidatus Nanopelagicales bacterium | reverse complement strand
TTCAAGAAGAAGTCCGCCGAGGCAGGATCGGCGCCCATGCCGCGATGAAACATCTGGTGCCGATGGCGCGCGCCAAGAAAGATGATTGCGAACAACTCGCCCAGGCTATTGCACCACTCGGACTCTCCACCCGAGAGGTCGGTGAGCTGTATCGGGCGTGGCGTGACAGCGGGTCTCTCGTGCGAAAGCGGCTGCTCTCGGAACCGAATCTATTCGTCAAAACGAAACGGGAAATCAAGCAAGGACCGCCATCACCGTCGGCGGCCGACCTCCTGCGTGATCTCGACTTGGCCGGCGTATTTGTGCGCCGAGTTTTGCGGCAATTTTCGGAGTGCCAACCCGATCAACAGGAAATCGAGGAACTCAGTAGCTGTTTGAACCAAGCCACCCAGGATTTGGAACGGCTGCGACGACGAATTGCCAAGGAGGAACACGGTGCTGAGGCAAGAACAACGAGCAGCGATACTGGAACTGTATCGCCAGAAAGTAGGCATCCGCAAAATCTCGAAGACACTGGGGATTTCCAGGCTGACCGTAAAGAAAGTGATCAACTCAGGCTCTCAGACAGCGCCCCAGATCTCCCGCTTGGAGAAAGCAGCGCCATACCGGCAGGAGATCTTGGAACTTCATGCCAGCTGCAAGGGCAACCTGCAGCGAGTGCACGAGGAACTGCAAGCCCTGGGGGCCGATCTGTCATATCCGGCACTGACAGCATTTTGCCGTCGCAACGGAATCGGCACGAAACCTCCCAAGGGGAGTGGGGAGTATCACTTCAAGCCAGGGGAAGAGATCCAGCACGACACCTCGCCGCATCGTCTGACCTTGGCGGGCAAGCAACGTCTGGTGCAGACCGCGTCGGCGGTCCTGTGCTACTCGCGCATGCTCTTCTTCCAGTGTTATCCGACCTTTGATCGTTTTCATTGCAAAGCGTTCCTGACGAACGCACTGCGCTACCACGGTGGCGCGTGCGAACGGATGATGATCGACAACACCCATGTGGTCGTACTCAGGGGTACGGGACCAGATATGATCCCGGCGCCCGAGATGGCAGCTTTCGCTGATCGCTTCAGCTTTACCTTCGAGGCGCACGAAAAGGGCCACGCCAACCGTTCGGCCAGAGTGGAGCGGCCCTTCAGTTTCATCGAAGGCAACTTCCTCGCTGGCCGCGTCTTCGAAAACTGGCAGGACCTCAACAATCAGGCTCGAATCTGGTGTGACAAGGTCAATGCCTCCTACAAAAAACACATTCGGGCGATCCCGATCGAGCTGTACGCGACCGAGAGGACACATCTCAAGCCGTTACCATTGTGGATTCCCGAGCCCTACAAGCTGCACCATCGCACCGTCGATATCAAGGGATACGTCAACCTCCATACCAACCGCTACTCGGTACCGTTTGACTGGATCGGTCACAGAGTCGAGGTACAGGAAACGCTGGAGCACATGATCATCACTCTGGATCATCGCAACCAGGTAAAACACGAACGTATGGTCGATCACAAGGTCCGCACCATCTCGAAGCCGGGGCACAAACCGCCACGAGGCGCCAAGAGAAAACAACCGATTCAGGAAGAACAGATCATTGCCGCGAGCTACCCGGAATTGACTGAATATGTAGCTGCGCTCAAGAAAAACGGCAAAAAACAGGTCACGCTAGCGCTGAGGCAGCTCTTGAGAATGGCACGGGAGTATCCACAAGAACCATTCATGTCAGCTGTCGAAGAAGCTGCCCGCTTCGGGCTTTACGACCTCAAACGTGTCGAACGAATGGTGATACGCCGAATAGCAACCGATTTCTTCCGACTGAAGGGTGACGACGATGACTGGTGATATCGAACAACTGCTCAAGAACCTCAAAATGAGTAAAATGTTGGAAATTTACGACGAGACAGTGAATCACGCCGACAAAGAAGGGCTGTCTTACAGCGATTTCTTCGCACGACTGCTCCGAGCGCAATGGCATGCCAAACAGGAGAACGCTCTGGCCTGGCGTATTGCTCAAGCCAAGCTACCCGAGCAGTGGACGCTGGAGTCTTTCCCGTGGAAACTTCAGTCTGGTGTGAAGCGCCGTCAAATCAAAGGCCTGGCTGAACTCGACTTCGTAGCCAAAGCCGAGAACATCGTTTTTATCGGCGCCACCGGCGTCGGCAAATCGGGCCTGGCAAGCGGAATCTTGCTCAAGGCAGTCCAGGATGGTTTCCGCGGCCGTTTCGTCAAGGCTCAGGACCTTTTCGACGAAATGTACGCGTCACTCGCGGACCACTCGTCGCGCAAACTGATCAACCAGCTCGCGCGCCTCGACGTACTCTTGATCGATGAGATGGGATATCTAAATCTCCGTCCGGAGCAAGCCAACATCTTCTACAAGCTGATGGAGGAGCGGTATCGGCGCAAGGCCACGATTATCACTACCAACCTCGATTACGAGGAGTGGTATCACTTCCTCGGTAACAAAAAAATGGTCGAGGCTTTGCTCAGCAGGATACGGCATTTCTGTCACACAATTCGAATCGACGGGCCGTCTCTCAGGCAGCCGCAAGGGTGATGATGCATACTGAAACCTCCGACCAGGATCGGTCGCAGTATGTCTCTGCCGTGCTTGAGGCGTACAGAAACAATCCCGATACCCTGGGCCATGTACGTGCCTCTGATCGCAAGCTGGCACGTCACTTCTTCGATGGCCGAGTGCCCCTCAAAGTCGTCCGTGCGGCCCTCGCTCTCGCGGCCTTACGGCGTGTTTGCAGGGCCGATGGCGCTGACCCTCACGAGCCAATACGCTCGCTTCATTATTTCAAGCCCGTTATTGAAGAGCTCAGCAAACTTCCTGCCGACTCGGCCTATTTCACGTACATTGAAATCAGGATGCGCGAATACCCGGCCGCTCAGTAGCGCTACACAACCCTCAAAAGCCGTACCGGGCACATCATTCCAAGCGTCCGGAAACCGAAAAGACACGCCTCCGGCGTGGATGATTCTAATTCGTCGCGTTCTCAGTGTGGGTCATTTTATCCGAGTACAACTGGGTTATTTCTCGCAAGCGCCGAAGGGCTATGGGTGGCGCCCATCAAGTCAAGGGTGGCACCTTTTTCATGTGAGGCAA
>JAOZTQ010000227.1 GCA_029939085.1 Candidatus Nanopelagicales bacterium | reverse complement strand
AGTTATCACTGTCCAGAGTGTGGCTCTGACCGATTGCGAGCAGTGCGTACTGGAGCGGGACGTACTGCGGAGGAAGTCGCACGCCTGTTTCCGCAATATCCAGTGACGCTAAGAATGGCCGGAGAGGTGGGTGAAGACGAGCCAACTGCCGGCATCGTGGTTGCTACACCAGGTTTGGAGCCAGAAGTCCCGGGGGGATATGCAGCGGCGTACTTTCCGGATGCACAAGATGATCTCTGGTTAGCAGACGCCCGATCAGGAGAAAATGCGTTGCGACGTTGGCTAAACGCGGCCGCGTTGGTCCGACCCGGAGCTCGTGTCATGATCAACGCCGATCCAGCCGAAGAGTCGGTACAAGCGCTGATTCGGTGGGATCCGGTGGGATTCGCTCGACATGAGTTGCTCGTCAGGGCTGAAGCAGGTTTGCCGCCATCGCAGCGACTAGTGCAGCTGGATGGCGGTGAAAGCGTCCTGGCGGACCTGACAGCGGCGATCGAGCAGCAGATGGGCTCATTGCGAGTTCTCGGTCCACGGCAACTCTCACAACCAGGTAAGTTTCGTACTCTGCTCACCAGCCCAGATGGCAGCGACTTAGTCACGACGGTGCGCCAGAGTGTCGTTGCAGCGGCGACGGCTGGCAGCGATTCGGTGCGAGTCCAAGCGGACCCAGTCGAACTGGACTGACCCACCGACTCAGCGCAAAGTAGGGTGGTAGTTGAGTGCAAGGAGTTCTGCAGTGTCCGTCAAAGATATTCGACTGTTTGGTGACCCGGTATTGCGAACGCCGGCTCAAGAAGTCGAGACCTATGACAAGGAGTTGCGACGCCTGGTTCAGGATCTAACCGACACCATGCTGGATGCCAGCGGCGCCGGATTGGCGGCTCCGCAACTTGGTGTTGGGCTGAGAGTCTTTACTTGGTGCGTCGACAATGAGGTCGGGCATCTGGTGAACCCGTCGCTGGATCTGTCCGAAGATATCCAAGAGGGCGAAGAGGGTTGTCTTTCGATACCTGGCGTCTATGTAGATACGAAGCGGTCCTACGGAGTGGTGGCGAAGGGCTGGAATATGCACGGTGATCCCGTAACTATTGAGGGCACCGAGTTGTTGTCTCGAGCAATTCAGCATGAAACCGATCATCTTGACGGGATCCTCTTCATCGACCGATTAGACCCGGAGCAGCGACGCGAAGCGATGAAGTTAATCCGTGAAGCCGAATGGTTCGGTCAAGAGCAGCCAGTCATCAAGCAGAGCCCACACCGAATTTCGGGAAAATGGCTGTAGAACTGTGAGACTCATATTTGCCGGAACCCCGGAGGCGGCCGTTCCCTCACTTCGTCGCATTCTGGATTCAGATCATGATGTCGTGGCGGTGATTAGCCGCCCGGACGCCCGAAGTGGGCGCGGGAGGCGAACCGCTCGCTCACCGGTCGCCGTTGTAGCCGATGAGGCCGAAATTCCGGTATTACAGCCGCTGTCGATGCGTGACGAGGAGTTCCTGAAAGAGCTCGCGGGGCTGGCTCCAGATGCGGCTCCGGTGGTTGCATATGGTGGTCTGATTCCCGCCCCAGCATTGGAAATTCCATCACAGGGTTGGATCAATCTGCATTTCTCGTTGCTCCCGGCCTGGCGAGGCGCAGCTCCAGTGCAGCATGCGATTTGGGCCGGGGACGATGTGACAGGTGCCAGCACTTTCTTACTTGAAGAAGGTCTCGATACTGGGCCCATATTCGGCACGCTCGTTGAACCGCTGGGGCCAAAAGACACTGCGGGGGAAGTGCTGGATCGGTTGTCATACTCGGGTGCTGATCTACTGCTGGCAACCCTCGACGGAATTGCTGCGGGTGAACTTGTGCCGCAACCACAATCCTCAGACGGTGTAAGTCTGGCGCCTAAAATTGACGTCGAAGATGCTCGTATTGATTGGAGCCAGCCCGGACTGGCTATTGAACGACAACTGCGAGCTCTCGCACCGAAGCCCGCCGCATGGACCACGTATCAGGATGAGCGGGTGCGCATATTTCCTGCAGCGCTGGCCACGGACGCCGAGGCGTTAGCGCCTGGTCATTTGCGACAAGCGGCGCGAAATAGTTGGCACGTGGGTACGGGGTCTCAGCCGCTTTTATTTGGCGAAGTGCAGGCAGCTGGAAAGAAACGGATGGCCGCTGCTGATTGGTTTCGGGGGATAACCGAGCCCGAGTCGGAGCCGATGCAGTGAGCCAACGCCGTCGGCGCCGTTCTCAATCTGCCGAAGTAGATCCGGCGCGATTGGCCGCCTATACCTTGCTCCGCGAAGTCGCCGAGACTGGTGCGTACGCCAATCTTGTCTTGCCGAAGATTTTGCGGGATCGGTCCATATCGGGGACCGATGCAGCCTTCGCCACGGAGTTGGCATACGGAACTTTGCGGCTTCGCGGTCGATACGACGCGATCATCGACCAATGCGCCAGTCGGGATTTGGGTGAGATCGACGAACGAGCCCTGGATGTTCTCCGCCTAGGTTGCCACCAGATATTGGGGATGAGAGTTCCTGACTACGCGGCGGTCAGTTCGAGTGCCGCTCTAGTGCGTCGGGTAGGTAGATCAAGCGCAGCCGGTTTTGTGAACGCGATTTTGCGTCGTGTTGCGGGAACCGATCTGACAGATTGGCTGACCAGCATCTCGCCGACAGTTGAACAAAATCATGATGAGCACCTCTTTGCAGTCACATCACATCCACGATGGATTGGACTAGCGCTGAAGGAGGCCTTGGCAAGTGATGGTCAGGAAGATGAGTTAGCAGATCTGCTAGCGGCCAATAACTCGGTTGCTCCAGTAACTCTTGTTGCTCGACCTGGTCGGATCTCGGCAACGCATTTGCAGGAGCAAACCGAGGGTGAACTGGGTCGGTTATCGCCATGGGCCGTTCGGATTCACGGAGATCCTGGTCGCTTCCAGGCCGTACGCGATGGTGACGCTGGCGTGCAGGATGAGGGTAGCCAGTTGATTCCGCTGGCGCTGACCCGTGCAGAAGTGAACTGCCCGGATGATCGGTGGCTCGATATGTGCGCTGGTCCGGGGGGTAAGGCGGCCGACTTAGCAGGTCTGGCGCAGGAAGCCGGGGCT
>JAOZTQ010000027.1:1181-11328 GCA_029939085.1 Candidatus Nanopelagicales bacterium | reverse complement strand
TCGGGATCCTGGCTCACTTGATCGGTCATCACCATGACTTCTATACCGTCGTAGCCCAGTCGACTCGCAATCTCAAAGGCCGCGGCTGTGGACTCGGGATAGACCGACGCAGTCGAAAGAGCAACCTTGGCATTTGGGATACGCACCGCGTTCGTCGACTTATCACGACCCTGACCGTGTCTTGATGTCGTCATGATCGCCGAATCCGATCAATAACCGGCGTCAGCAGAAGAACTAGGGCAGCGCCTATCCCGCCGGCGACAAGCGCCAACGTCACACCTGACAACTCTTCAACTTCCATTGCAAAGAATTGTGACAGAGCAGGGACGACAAGCACAGTCAGGAACGCTATCCCCATAATCGCCACAACCGATAATCGCAATAAGTTGAGGGGCCGCGCAGACTCTAGTAGCACCGCTAACGCAACTACGAACAGCGCTATTGATGTATAGGTTCGAGCCTCGTCCTCGTCGTAGGCCCCGGTAGCAATCAAATAAGTCGTAAAAGCTGTTGCCGCTGCGATCAAACCGGCAGGAATAGCGAAGACCATCACTCGACGGAAGAAACCAGGTCGAAACCGATCCGAGTTCGGCATCAGGGCTAGGAAAAATCCGGGAATCCCGATCGTCAAAGACGCGATAAGCGTGAGTTGCCGCGGCAGAAAAGGAAAAGGCACGCTAAAGAGTCCAGTAGCCAAGGAAATGGTCATGGCATAGATCGATTTAGTTAGGAAGACATCCGACACTCTCTCGATATTTCCCAGTATCCGCCGGCCCTCATAAACAATTTCGGGCAGCGTCGACCACTTATTGTTAAGCAAAACGATCTGGGCAACAGCCCGACTTGCTGGAGCGCCTGATCCCATAGAAATTCCAAGATCGGCCTTTTTGAGGGCGAGTACGTCGTTAACGCCATCGCCAGTCATGGTCACGGTATGTCCTTTGTCTTGTAGCGCCGTAACCATGGCACTCTTCTGATCCGGCGCAACTCTGCCAAAAACCGAATGCGTATCCATTTCTTCGGCCAGTTCACTCGGATCCTCTGATAATCCGGTCGCGTCGACCGGATCAGTTGCGCCGGCTACGCCGGCTCGTATCGCTATCGCTCCGACAGTTGCGGCGTTGTCTCCCGAGATCACCTTCACTTCTACGTCCTGGCTCTCGAAATACTCAACCGTGTCTATCGCATCAGCCCGCAAAACCTGATCGATAACAATCGTGGCGATTTCAGACAAAGGTGGCAGGGGTTGGTCGGCTTCCACTGCCGATGCAGCAGCAGCCAGTAGAAGTACGCGGGATCCTTGTTCGGTTTCTACTTTCGCTTCCTCCCACCAGACTTGCCCAGCCAAATTCGGAATCAGCATCTCGGGCGCACCGATCACAAAGTTTCCTAATCCCTCAAATGAGGCCGCAGACCATTTTCGCGTCGATGAGAACGGCACAGCTTCGGTGACCGTCCAACCGGGATCTTCACACTTATCACGGATCGCATCCATGGTCGGGTTCGGCCGTGGATCACTAGCGGCTATCCCACCAAGGATGCGCCTCACTTGATCTTGCGATTGATCGTCAATGGGCTGCACTGCACGTAACGCCATACCCGGACTCGTGAGCGTCCCAGTCTTATCGACACAGACCACATCAGTGCGCGCAAGAGCTTCCACTGCGGGCATCTCCTGCACCAATGCTTGCCGTTGGGCTAGTCGGACCACGGCGACGGCCATAGCGATGCTGGTGAGCAGCACCAGACCTTCCGGAATCATCGTGACGACACCTGCGATAGATCCTCGAATAGCGTCATCTAGCGATTGATCCGCTCGCAACTGGCTGACAATAAGAAGAATCCCAATTGGGGCCACGAGAACCGAAACGAAACGAATGAATCGTTGAATCGCGCGGCGCAACTCCGAGTTCGCGGGTGAGAACTCCTTTGCTGCAGCGGTAAGTCCAGCCGCAAATGAATCAGAACCAACCCGTTGCGCCTGCATCACGCCAGTTCCTGCAACTACGAATGAACCGCTCATTCCCGGATCACCCGGAGATTTATCGGCTGGATCGGCTTCACCACTCAACAGGCTCTCGTCGATCTCCAAACCAGAACTCGTCACGATTTCACCGTCGACAACCAGTTGATCGCCAAGCGAGAGCAGGATTAGATCATCCCGGACAACTTCGGCAATGCTCACTTCAACCTGTTTGCCGTCACGAATCACTGTCGGCCGCACCGCTCCGATAAGAGATAACTTCGACAACTCACGCGAAGCGCGATACTCCTGAATGATCCCGATTCCGGTGTTGAAGATGATGACTAGACCGAATAGTGCATCTTGAGGTGGCGCGACCAAAAGCATCACTATCCACAACGAACCGATCAAACCGTTGAACCAGGTAAAGGTATTGGCACGAACGATGTCGCCAATACTTCTGCTGCGCGCGTCCGGAGCGACATTGGTTAGGCCAGCGGCGACGCGTTCCTCGACCTGCTGTTTGGTCAGACCTTGCGCAAGATCGGGCAGGAATGGCGTTAGCACATCTGACTGCGATGCCTTCATGCCGAGATTCCATCGAGCCGCTGCAAAATGACACCTTCTCGAAGTGCCCATGGGCATATATCCACCTGCGTGGCACCGAATAGATCGATCGCAGCCTCGGCCACAAGTGCACCAGCAACAAGTTGTGGCGCTCGGCCACGGGATACTCCGGGAAGCTCTGCTCGCTCATCCGCACTCATTTGAGCCAGCCTGGGCACCCACTCGACTAGATCCGCCAAAGCCAACGCACGAGGAACCAAAGGGCCTTCCGACGACGGTTGCGCTCCTGCGATACGAGCAAGTTGTCGAAAGGTTTTGGAAGTTGCAACGACCCGCTGCGGACTTCCCGATCGTTGCATTCGAGCTACTTCGGCTGCAATTTCGACCCGGACATGTCGTCTCAGTTCTCTCACCTGCTGCTCATCAGGTGGGTCCTGTGAAAACCAGTTTCGAGTGAGCCGACCCGCGCCAAGTGGTACCGATATCGCCTCGTCGGGCTCCTCATCAGCTCCAATAGCAATCTCAAGACTGCCGCCACCGATATCAAGGACGAGCAGCCGACCCGATGACCAGCCGAACCATCGCCGGACGGCCAAGAAGGTCAGCCTTGCTTCTTCAGGTCCCGTCAATACCGTGATATCGATTCCGGTGCTGTCCCGCACCTCTGCCAATACTTCTTCACCGTTTGCAGCTTCTCGTACTGCAGAAGTCGCAAACGCCATGACCTCGGTGACGCCAAGGTCTTCCGCAACCGACTGGGCCTCTTGAAGGAAGCCCTCCAGTGCGGCGATTGCTGAGCGATCTATATTGCCGTTCGAATCGAGATGTTCGGCCAACCTCAACTCGATTTTGCGACTGTCTGCCGCTACCGGGGCGGCACCCTGATAGGCGTCCACCACCAATAGATGAACTGTGTTTGATCCGATGTCGAGCACGCCCAGGCGCATAGCTCGACGGTACGCCATCTAGGCTAAGTACGTGGCAGATGTCCCCGAGCTGTTCCCCCGGTCCTGGATAGAATTCAACGACCCAGGGGAAGAGGACCAAATTATCCGGGCCGACTTAACCTGGCTTACTTCCAAGTATCACTGCATCTACGGGCAGGGTTGCCGCAGCATCGATAAGACGATTCCTTATGGTGGCTGCTGCACACATGGCGCCCACTTCGCGGATAAAGCCGATCGGAAACGGGTCGCCCAATCGGTTGCGCAGTTAACGGAAGAAGAGTGGGAACGCAAACCATCGACGCGTCAGACCCGCAAAAAGGATTGGACGGAGACTGATGATGACGGCGAGCGGAAGACGAAGGTGGTCGACGGCGCCTGCGTCTTTCTGAATACTCCTGATTTTCATCGCGGCGCGGGATGCGCACTTCATCTGCTCGCCGAGCGGATCGGAGAGTCCCACGTAGCAACTAAACCCGACGTCTGCTGGCAGCTACCTATCCGTCGAGACTATGAGTCCCGTGAAACCGCTGATGGTGTGAAAACGGAAATAGTCGTGATCACCGAATACACACGGGCGATGTGGGGAAGCGGTGGCCATGATTTTGATTGGTATTGCACCGCAGATCCAGAAGCCCACACCGCAACTGAACCTCTTTACCTCAGCTCAGCCGACGAACTCATCGAAATGATCGGTGCCGCAGCCTATGAAGAGCTGTGCAATCACTGTCAAGCCTTCGAAACGGCTCGCTCGGCTCTCAGTATCGAACCGACTGGACCAAGCCTTCCGAGACACCCGGGTGACCCCCGACCGGAGTAGTGCAGTCGGACAACGGAAGAAATGCGACATTTCCGTTACCCGGCACGCCGGACCCTGGCTAACAACTGGCCGCCCAGCGAGTTACCGTTGACTGGTGAGTTCAGTCATCAACCCGGTGGGTCCTGAGGACCCGAAGATCTACTGGCGCCGTCGAGCCCTAGTTGTTGGCGCGGTTCTACTTCTTTTGCTCTTCATCTGGCTCATATTCAGGGGCGGCGGAGAGGATGATCCGACCGCGACTGAGTCAACTGCACCTGCGCCGGCTGCGAGCGAGACTGCCACGTCATCTCCTGATGAGTCGGCCACTGACGGTGAGGGCACCTGTTCGGATAGCGATATAGAGGTTGCCGTCGAACCGGATTCGTCTTCATACCCACCGGGAAATGAACCACAAATCACTCTCACAATCCAAAACACTGGAACTGAATCGTGTACCCGAAATATTGGGTCGGATGCAAACAGCATCCAAGTCAGCTCGGGTGGTGTGCGGGTATGGTCCAGTGACGACTGCGACACCGCTGGCTCGGCCGATGTCCAAACACTCGATTCACAGGCGGTAGCTTCCGTTACGGTCCCTTGGCCTAGGACCATAAGTGCCGAGGGTTGCCCAGTTCAGCCGAGTGATCAGGCTGCAGCCCAACCTGGTTCATACGATGTCGTCGGCAAGAACCTGGACGTCAAGAGTGAAAAAGTCGCTTTCACCCTGGAGTAGTTGACCGACGGATTTACGTCAGTTGAACAGTCCGCTCAGCAGCAGAACCGCCGAAATCAAAAGCTGCCGCCATGGCGTGCTCAAGTCGTTGTACGCCAACTGTTCTAATCGGTGGATCACCGATCTCGGCACTGTCTGGTACCAAAGCCAACGAGTAGCCCAACCGATGCGCTTCGCTCAATCGCTGCGGTAACGAGCCCGATGGGCGCAGATCTCCCGACAGCGCTACCTCACCGAATGCAATCACTCCTTGTGGAATCGGTTGCGACTCAGCAGCGGAATAAATCGCCAAACAAATGGGGAGATCCACGGCGGGGTCGGTTATCCGCAGACCAGCTACCGTCGCCACAAAAAGATCGTTTTGGTGTAGCGACAGCGCTCCCTCGCGTTGGGTAAGTGCGGAAAGCATACCGACTCGGGACCGATCAAGGCCCGTGACTGCCCGGTAAGGATGCTGCCCAGTAGGCGGTGATACGAGCGCCTGAACCTCAGCAAGCAGCGGACGGCGACCCTCCAAAATCACAGTTGGGCACGTGCCCGGCACCGCCTGATCTCTGCTGGAACGGAAAAGTGTGGATGGGTCGGCGAGTTCCGTCAGGCCTTTGTCGGTTTGCTCATAACAGACCACTTCGTCAGCGGGACCGTATCTGTTCTTGACGGCACGAAGCAGCCGCACTTGAGTATGTGGGTCACCTTCAAACGTGAGTACGGTATCCACGAGATGCTCCAGAGCACGCGGACCAGCTACTGAATTCTCACGCGTACTCTGGCCGACTAGAAGGGTCGGAACACCGCGTGCCTTAGCCTGTCTCGTCAGAACCGCGGCAACTTCCGCGACTTGCGAAATACCTCCAGCCCGACCATCAACCTCTGGTGACGCCAGCGTTTGCACCGAGTCCACAACAACGAGTGCGGGATCGTGCTGCTCGATATGACCAAGAACGGCGCTTAGATCATTTTCGTCGGCGACTAGGAGTCGATCTGCCAATGCCCCGATACGTCGAGCCCGCACCCCAACCTGACCGGCCGACTCCTCACCTGACAAATACAGAACCGGCCGACTCAGATCACCGCGACTGAACCGATCTGCGACAGATAGCAACAAAGTCGACTTACCGACTCCCGGCTCACCAGCGACCAGAACGACTTGCCCTCTGACCAGACCTCCGCCGAGCACCCGATCAAATTCACCCGCCCCAGTACTTATCCGATCTGTATGCATTTCAGCTAGTTCACTTGCAGGCTTAGCTACCGTTGTCGGGCGGCTGGTCGCGCCTTTGGTGCGCGTACCCGCACCACCACCGGCCGAGGTCTGCGTAACCTCCGCCATTGTCCCAAATTGCTGACACTGGGAACATCGGCCGAGCCACTTCAAACTGTTAGCGCCGCACTCGGTGCAGCTAAATCCGCGGCTAGCTCGAGCCATTGGCCACTTCCTCCCCTAGATTCTCGATCGGGTACCTCGGGTGGAACACCGGCCGTTGGCAGCCCTGGCACTGATTAGATCGCCCGAACCGCGTAACTCGACATATGCAACGTCACACACGCAAAGTCACACAAGCAACCCCGAACTACCCATTGATTGCAGGCTAACTCCACACTCCGACAAAACCGTGCACGACGCGGTCCCAGGACCGCTGGAAAACCCCGAAGGCAACTGACAGATACTGGTGCTGTGAAGGAGCTGAATCGATGGTTTGTCACAAACCGTCGCGATCTACCGTGGCGTCACTCACCGCGGGATCCTTGGGCCGTTTTGGTCAGCGAAGTAATGCTGCAACAAACACCTGTAGTCCGAGTTCAACCTGCCTGGGAAGCTTGGCTCGCCCGATGGCCCGACGCCACTTCCCTCGCCAACGATCAACCAGGGGAAGCCGTCATCATGTGGGACCGCCTAGGCTACCCCCGTCGAGCGCTCCGGCTGCATTCCGCCGCTGTTCGGATTCGAGATGAATTTGGCGGTCGAGTACCTGACGACTACGACACTTTGCTTTCCTTGCCAGGTATTGGCGACTACACCGCCTCGGCAATTCTCGCCTTTGCCTACCGGCGCACAATCCCCGTTCTAGATACAAATGTGCGGCGGGTCTTGGCCCGTTCACGACATGGTCTTGCCTACCCGCGCGGTAGCGCCGTGACACGAACGGAGCGACAAGAACTCGCGGAAATCTTGCCAACGTCTGGTGAGCAGGCAGCGACGACGAGTGAAGCGTTCATGGAACTAGGGGCGCTTATTTGCACTTCGCAGAATCCGGTCTGCACCCAATGTCCACTGGCAACCAACTGTCATTGGTACAACTCAGGTCAGCCCGCCAACCAACAGCCACCGAATCGACAGGCACGCTTTGCTGGGAGTGACCGTGAAGTCCGGGGGCGAATCATGCAACTTATCCGCAGCACCCCGGCGGGCGTAACCCAAGCAGAACTAGACCTTACCTGGCCCGATCCCGCGCAACTTTCTCGCGCACAAGCATCACTCGTCGCCGATGGTCTCTTGGTGGAAACCGCCGATAAGCGATACACGCTGCCAACGTCTTAGCAGCTAGTCGGATTCTGCGATCTCAACTGGTGGCGTATCTGGGAGTTCAGCCTTTGGCTGCGGTGTGAACGTGAAATCCTCATCATCATCCTCAGCAGCCACATCGACAACGATCAAGCTGTGCGGCGGAATCTCGCCAAACAGGATCTTCTCACTCAGCACGTCCTCGATCTCACGCTGAATCGTCCGGCGTAGCGGTCGCGCGCCCATTACCGGGTCGTAACCATGTTCAGCCAGCAGATCTTTCGCTGCCGCAGTGAACTCGACGCTCAGATCCCGATCAGCAAGGCGCTCGTCCAACCGAGCTGCCATGAGATCGACAATCGAAACGATCTCATTGGGAGTGAGCTGATGGAAGACGATGGTGTCGTCGATGCGGTTGAGAAACTCTGGACGGAAGTTCTGCTTCAACTCCGTCTGGACTTTACTCTTCATCCGCTCGTACGCGTCGGCCGCATCATCAACCGGTGCGAAGCCCAATGACTTCGACACATCACGGCTACCAAGGTTGGTTGTCATGATGATCACCGTGTTCTTGAAGTCCACGGCACGACCTTGTGCGTCTGTTAGGCGACCCTCTTCCAAAACCTGCAACAGCGAGTTGAAGATATCTGGGTGAGCCTTTTCGATTTCGTCGAAAAGTACGACCGAAAATGGCTTACGCCGGACCTTCTCGGTTAACTGACCGCCTTCTTCGTAACCTACGTAACCAGGTGGTGAGCCAAACAACCGAGAAGCAGTGTGCTTCTCGGAATATTCGCTCATATCCAAAGCGATAAGCGACTCTTCATCACCAAAGAGGAACTCGGCAAGGGTCTTACTCAACTCGGTCTTTCCAACACCAGACGGTCCGGCAAAGATAAACGAGCCCGAGGGTCGTTTGGGATCTTTCAGACCAGCGCGGGTGCGCCGAATCGACTTGGACAAGGCCTTGATGGCCTGATCTTGACCGATAACGCGGCGGTGCAGTTCCTCCTCCATACGGAGCAGTCGCTGCGTATCGTCTTCAGACAAGTCAGTCACAGGTATGCCTGTCATTAGACCTAGCACTTCGGCAACGAGTTTTTCGTCGACCTCGGCAACGACATCCATGTCGCCAGCCTTCCACTCCCGCTCGCGCTGTGCCTTTTCGCCGATCAACTGCTTTTCACTATCACGCAGACTTGCTGCCTTCTCGAAATCTTGCGCATCGATTGCCGATTCCTTTTCCTTACGGACCTCAGCAATGCGGTCATCGAACTCGCGAAGATCTGGTGGCGCAGTCATTCGTCTGATGCGAAGCCGTGATCCGGCCTCGTCGATGAGGTCGATAGCTTTGTCGGGCAGCTGTCGATCGCTGATGTAGCGGTCAGAGAGACGGGCTGCCGCCTTCAACGCCTCATCCGTAATCGTCACCTTGTGGTGACTCTCGTAGCGATCTCGCAAACCCTTCAGGATCGCGAAGGTCATATCGACATCAGGTGCTGGTACCTGAATCGGTGCGAAACGCCGCTCGAGTGCCGCATCTTTCTCAACATATTTGCGGTACTCATCCAGTGTGGTTGCCCCGATCGTCTGCAACTCACCTCGAGCAAGCATTGGCTTAAGGATGCTGGCAGCGTCGATCGCTCCCTCAGCAGCTCCTGCTCCCACGAGGGTATGCATTTCATCAATGAACAGGATGATGTCCCCACGAGTCTTGATCTCTTTCAAGACCTTCTTCAAGCGTTCCTCGAAGTCACCGCGGTAGCGACTACCTGCCACTAGCGCGCCCAGATCCAGGGTGTAGAGATGCTTATCGCGCAGCGTGTCCGGAACCTCACCAGAAACTATCTGCTGCGCCAACGATTCGACTACCGCAGTCTTACCGACTCCCGGCTCACCGATAAGCACTGGATTGTTCTTAGTACGGCGAGATAGGACTTGCATCACTCGTTCGATCTCAGTATCTCGCCCAATGACAGGGTCAAGGTCACCCTCACGCGCAGCCTGCGTAAGATTCCGACCAAATTGATCCAGCACCAGCGAGCCCGAGGGAGTGCCTTCTTGTGGCCCACCTGCGGTCGCTGGTTCTTTACCCTGGTAGCCGGACAAAAGCTGAATGACCTGCTGGCGCACTCGACCAAGGTCGGCGCCTAACTTAACGAGCACTTGAGCGGCCACGCCCTCACCTTCACGGATGAGGCCGAGCAGAATGTGCTCAGTCCCGATGTAGTTATGACCGAGTTGAAGCGCTTCCCTCAGTGAAAGTTCCAGGACTTTTTTGGCTCGCGGTGTGAAGGGGATATGGCCACTCGGGGCTTGTTGGCCCTGGCCGATAATCTCTTCTACCTGGGAACGCACCGCCTCCAGTGAGATGCCCAGGCTTTCCAATGCCTTGGCCGCCACACCTTCACCCTCGTGAATGAGGCCCAGCAAAATATGCTCAGTCCCGATGTAGTTGTGATTAAGCATGCGAGCTTCTTCTTGGGCAAGAACTACTACTCGCCTGGCTCGGTCTGTAAACCGTTCGAACATCGTGCACTCTCCTGTCCGCAGTCGCTGCCGACTATTGGATGCTAACGCTGCCCGCGGCCAACCGAATCCCAACTAGGCGGTATTTGGCTACGCCGAGCGTGAACAT
>JAOZTQ010000027.1:0-1081 GCA_029939085.1 Candidatus Nanopelagicales bacterium | reverse complement strand
ATCGTGAAGTCTGCGAGATCTTCGTACCACGGAAGCCTGCGTTCCATGAGCTCAACTGCCGAACGACTCGGGTCCAGGGTAGGCCGTCCACTACTTCTTGCGGCTTTTTGGGCAAGTCTCGAGATATCCCCGCGGAGCCAAACAATCGGCCCAAGGCTTCTCAAGATTGCAACTTTGCGTTCGCTTAGGATTTCGGAGCCCTCGGGGTTCAGATCCACCATGATCCCGCCACCACAGTCGACGATGAAACCATCGCATTTCGACAGTTTTTCCAGCACTCTGAACTCGAGATCCCGAAAATACGGCCAACCGTGAGCGGCGACCATCTCCGGGATTCCCATTCCGGTCTCATAGGCTGCCAGTTCGTCAGTGGACATCGTGGGTCGTTTGCTCATCAGGGACAACCGGCGCGACACGTTGGTTTTGCCTGCCCCGCGCATCCCAACGATTACTACATTCACAAGTTCACTCCTACACCGCCCTTGTCCACGCAACTAGCGACGTTACTCTCTCTGTCATGAGATATCGGGATGTCATGCGTTGGATGGGTCATCAACGCTGGTTCATCTGGACTGCGGCCAAGTTAGCACCACTGGATGCAAAGGTTGTCCGGCGTTCCGGCGGTAAATTCGGCTTGCTCGGAAACTACGGTTTACCGCAGTGTTTGCTTACAACCGTGGGTAGAAAATCCGGTCGACCGCGAACGGTAACCCTCCTCTACGGAACGTTAAAGGGCGAAATTATCTTGGTGGGCTCAAACTTCGGCCAAAGCCACCATCCAGCGTGGGCACTCAACCTAGAGGCTGATCCTAAATGCGTTTTGTCTGTCGGTGGAGACGAATACGAAATGGTTTCACGGCTGATTAGCGACCCAGAAACTCGTGAGGACATCTGGCAACTCATGGCAGATATGTGGCCCGCGTACAACGTCTACCGCGGCACCGCTGGCAGAGAAATCAAGATGTTCGCGCTCACACCCGTGGGCGACCGTTCTCCAGTTGAGCCGCTTCACTGAGCGTTCCGATAACGGAGAGATTGCGATACCGCTCGGCGTAATCGAGTCCGTACCCGACGACGAATC
>JAOZTQ010000226.1 GCA_029939085.1 Candidatus Nanopelagicales bacterium | reverse complement strand
TAGATTTCTTGACCTCAGGCTCGTGGCGCGGTGACGTTCGAGTAATCCGGCAGGGACGGCGAACTCGGACGGCACCAATCACCAAACAAAGCGCTCGATCGCAATACTACGAGTCATTTATCGAGACAGTGCAGCAACGCCTACAGCATTCCCGCGAAAAGGAAATCAATCGGCAAAAGTTCCGTGAGGCATCGCGAGAGACAGCTGCTGAGCCGGGTACCGAAGTCGCCCTATTACAGAAGGCAACCGCTGTCACTGATTACTACAGCGAACAATCCGATGCTCGAGGATCGTGGCGAGGTGATAGTCGCGTGCAAGGGCTGTCTCGATCTGCTCGCGAAGCCGGTACACGAGATGGCCACCGAGTACGGCTCTCTGGCGAGACCGGCGTCACCGGATCCAGAGCCGAGATCGGTCAGTGAGCCGCGATTCGCGGCGGTCGGCCGTCTACGC
This sequence comes from Candidatus Nanopelagicales bacterium, assembly GCA_029939085.1. Taxonomy (GTDB): domain Bacteria; phylum Actinomycetota; class Actinomycetes; order S36-B12. Next base: position 2,732 of record JAOZTQ010000226.1, on the reverse strand, counting down.
TTCCGAAGATCAACTACGTCGCCTTTTGGTGTCCGGCGGCGTCATCGATTTCCACGGATCCACGTTAGATATTGCACCGGAGCGAAAGTTTCACGACCTTGTCGAAATCCAGCAATATCTTGATGAACTTCGAGTTAGCTCTAGCGACTACGCGCAAATCATGCCACCAAGAGTCGCTGCTAGCCGCGCGACAATGACAGCCGAGTGGCGAGCACCCGATCTGATTCGCGTACCCGCCGAGCAGGGCTGGGCCATGCGCGAGAGCGTTGTGCTCCACGAGTACAGTCACCACCTACAGTTTCACCGCTCCGGATATACCAGCCACGATCCTGCGTTTTGCCATACGCTGCTCGAACTCGTCGAATCTGCCATGTCACCAACCGTGGCTCTACTTCTGAGGGCGGGCTTTACGGACAACGGTGTCCTCAACTCCCCTTAGTCACATAGCCACACGATCCGCTTACCCACACCCCTGCGGTCCATGATTTCGCCGGGGTTCAGCTAACTAAGTGCCAAGATCGGATGTGATCGCGCTCGACACCGTAGGCTCAGGCTTGATGTACGCAGACACACGTCAGTCCCGGAGTTTCAAATGTCAGCAGTTGCACTAGTCACCACCCGATATGTCGATGACGGGCAGGACGAGCAGTACCTCAACTGGGCAGCCAAAATGGAGTCAGCATTGCAGTCGGTCCCGGGCTTTGTCGCCGCGGAGCAGATTCCAGCGTCAGACGGTGGACAGCAATTTTGGACTCAGGTCATTCGATTTAGTGACAAAGAATCATCGCTTAACTGGAGCAACTCCCCCCAACTTGCTCAGCTGCTCGCAGAGGTCGACGAGTTCAGCCACGACTCCGAAGTCTCGGCCGTCCGAACCGGAACGTCGGACTGGTTGAACTTTGGCTTCAATACCCAGCCCGGCCCCGGAGCACCGATTAAGTGGAAGCAACTAATCGCGGGAATCATGGCGCTCTACCCAACAGTGATCATTGCTCATGAAATCTTGTCAGCATTAATCTCGGTCCCGTTTGCTATCTCGACTTTGCTTACCAACGCGATATCTATGTCACTAGTGATGCTGCTGTGGCTACCCGGACTATCAAAGGTCTTGGGGTTTTGGCTCTTGCCGCAACAACCGCTTCCCCCGGTAAAAAACGTTGGCGTAGCGGCGCTTCTTCTTGCGATTATTGGCGCTATGGCCATGATCTTCTTACGTCTTTTCTCGGGCTAACCCAGCGGAATGAACTCCTCACTCCGCTTCGGAGCTACGGATTCAATAGGGTCAAGCAACAGAAGGAAAGTGGCAATTTATGTTTCGAGTTGGCGTTGACTTGGGTGGCACGAAGATTCAATCGGTTCTCCTCAATAAGGAGAATCGAGTCTTAGCTAACGATCGACGGCTCACTCCGCACGATAACGGTCCGCCGGGAGTCGCCCACGCCATTGCTGCTTCGGTCGCTGAGGTTATTCGAAAGTCAAAAGTGCCGATGGCTGATGTGATGGGGATCGGTGTCGGATCCCCCGGTCAAATTGATAAGCGGGCCGGAACCGTAAGCCATGCCGGTAACTTGCCTGGCTGGGATCAAAGCTTTCCGCTCGGTGTTGAGTTGGCCGCTCAAATCAACAAACCGGTTGACCTGGGTAACGACGTTCAATTGGCGGTGCGCGCTGAATCCGAACTTGGTGCGGGGGTCAACCTCAACTCCTTTATCGGTGTTTTTCTGGGCACCGGTATCGGCGGGGGCGTCATCATCAACCGCAAGGAATGGCTGGGACGAGGTGCTGCTGGCGAAATAGGCCACATGATCATCAGCCAAGACGGTCCCAGTTGTCCTTGCGGTCGCTTTGGCTGCCTGGAGGCTTACGCCGGTCGTGCAGCTATGGAGGCACAAGCGAGAGCCTGGCAGGAACAAGGTCAACAGACCATCTTGTTCGACATCATGAAGCGGAAAAAACGAGAACGGTTGACTAGTGGGGTTTGGGCGAAAGCACTAAAGAAGCATGACCCAATGGCCACGCGCCTGATTGACCGAGCGGTGTCCGCACTTAGTGTGGGAATAGCATCGGCCGTCAACTTACTCGACCCCGACGGTGTAATCGTCGGTGGAGGTCTGGGGATTCGACTCGGACAACCGTTCCTCGACCGCGTGGTTCGAGAAGCCACCCCGCTCATGATCGCTCGAGAACACCCGCCGGAGTTCGCGGTAGCGAGTCTGGGTGACCTGGGTGGAGCAATCGGTGCGGGCCTTTTGCCGCTCGACTGACGAGTCCAAGCGTTACGCCAACAAGAACTTTTTCTTGTCCTGCTTTTCGGAAGTATCTAGTCGGGTAAACGCAATCGCTGGGACCATACACTTCAACTGTGAATCACTATGCGTGCAGTTACACCCTCGTGACCCGCGACTGCCGATCACTGAGCCTCGCCTTAACCCAACGAGCCAAAGGTTGGGTCGTTTAGTCATCCATGTCTATTCCTGAACGAATGACAGCTGTACAGCTGCACGGGCATGGTGACTTCAATCAACTGCGCTACAACGAATCGGTTCCGGTGCCCAAGATCGGCGCTCAGGATGTTCTGATTGAGGTCGGTGCTTCGTCAGTAAACAACACAGATATCAACACACGTACCGGCTGGTATAGCCGGAGCGAAGCTGAAACTGGATGGTCTGGCGTTGCGATGCAGTTCCCCCGAATCCAGGGGGCCGACTGCTGTGGCCGCATCGTGGCTGTGG
>JAOZTQ010000026.1 GCA_029939085.1 Candidatus Nanopelagicales bacterium | reverse complement strand
CCCCGTCGGCCCGAGCTAGGACTACATCGTCGACGCCGCCGTGTTGCAGGCCTAACCGACGATCCAAGAATTCCTTTTCCTGGTTTTCCGCACGCAGCCGCAGTGCAGGCGATCTGCCCTGTTCCCGTTTGTCTTGTTCGGCACCTGGGTCGAGGTCCCGGCACGTGCCGGGGTATGCCCCAGGCATACCGTGCGGTGCGCTTACCGCTGACTCGATTTGCTGACGTATCTCACGTCTGGAGCAGTAACACGGATACACCAAACCACGCGCCGCTAAGTCTTCGATTGCCGCCCGGTAGATCGCAAACCGATCACTTTGTCGAATAACTTCGCCATCCCAATCCAGACCTAATTCACCAAGCTCGCGCAACTGGGCCTGTTCCCAATCTCGACTTGATTGGGCCAAATCCAGATCTTCCATTCGAATGATGAAGTCGTCAGCCTGCGATCGAGCCGCCAGCCATGCAACCAAAGCTGTCCGTAAATTCCCGACATGAAGCTCTCCCGTAGGAGATGGCGCAAATCGACCGGACACACCTGTATTGTGCCGCGCCGGACCCGCAGTTTGGTGAGAGGCCAAACACCAGCCACAATGCTGTGATGAACGGATCAGTGCAGGCAGTGGGGGTTACTGCCATCGCAGCAGGCCTTCTCCTGGTCGGCTCTTATCCCACAGAGCCTTCAGTAACTGACGCTCCGGCGGCTGCCATCGACTCGAGCAACACACGGGAAGCAGCCGCAGCCAAACTCAGCAAGAGCCGGCTAGCGGCTTCAGTCATCTTCGGCTGCGCCGACTCCGGTGACACCGCATCTCAACGGCGAATGGCCGCAGCAGGCGTCGGAGGGATCGTCTTGCTCGGTTCCAACCCACCCAGAGACCTCCGCTCACGTTTGCGTCAAGTTCAAGCAGCTGCGCCAAAGAATGCGGCTCCCATCATTGCGAGCGATGAAGAGGGTGGTTTCGTTCAGCGACTCAGTCCGTTGATCTACCCCCTGCCTGCGGCGGAAACCATGGGAAGTTGGTCCAAGTCCAAACTACGCACCACCGCCAAAAAATATGGCGCTCGGATGGCTAGTCTTGGTGTCAGTATGGCGCTTGCCCCGGTTGCTGATCTTCGAGTACCGGGTAGTTATCTCGATCGCGCTAACCGTGCGTTCTCCACCAGCCCTGATCGAACCGCGCGGGCTGTGAACGCTTGGAGTAAGGGGCTACGAAAGTCGTCGGTGGTTCCAGTCGTCAAACATTGGCCTGGTCATGGTCATGCTGCTGATACGCACGAGCAGGCCGCGCGAGTCCCAAGTTACTCACGTCTGAAGCAAGCTGATCTCATCCCGTTTCAAAGATTTATCGCCGCACAACCAACACCCGCGGTCATGGTGGCTCACGTCCAGTCGCAGGGTCTGACCAAACCAGGAGTACCGGCATCACAATCACCGCGCGCAATTAGCGTGCTGCGAGCCGATGCAGGACCAGACGCTGTCATCATGACTGACTCACTATCGATGGCGGCGGCCAGTAGCGCTCGAGGCATGAGCCCAGCCCAGGCCGTCGTTGCGGCACTTAAAGCGGGTGTCGACTGGGCAATGGTGTGCACCAGCAGCATCGCGCCGTCGGTAAAAGCGATTAAGCAAGCACTGAACCGAGGCACTTTGACGCGCGACCAACTTGAAGCCGCCTCATCCCGCATTCAACAGCTGCGTGAACCTTAGGAGCCATCGAGTGCGGCTTGCATCTCCGATACGGTCTGCTCGCAAATGGCGAGGGCACCGTCCACGTCTCCTTGTTCAGCTTTAGTGGCCGCTTCCTCTGCCTGACCAGACCAACGCTGGGCATCGGATGGTTCGATGCCACCCGCCAACGTGAGATCCCGCACCAACTCTCCGTAGCGTCGCGCGCAACTGGTGTAGTCCGGGTTGGACGAATTAGTTCCACTCGGTGACGCCGACGCCGAGTCTGAACTCGACGGGCTTGCGGTGGCTGATTCACTGGGCTCCGGTGAACCTGACGGCTCAGCGCGGTTACCTACCGCGATTTCAATCTCCTGATTGGTCTCGATGCTGATGACGACCAGCACCGTGACCTGCGCACCTGGCTCGATCACGCTGATGGAGCCAGGATCGAAACCTACCCACTGATCGCCCACATAGTTGGGGCCGGAATCTACCGGAATTGGCTCCAACAACGGGTTTCCACATTCACACCGAACTCGAGGAGTACCAGTGTCGTCAACCAACACCGCAGTACCAACCTGAAGAACTGACTGGCGCGGAGTCGCAGCACCATCGGAGTAACCGTGATTGGTGACCCGAGTATCCGAGCGCAGAATGACTGGCGCAAGAGATCCGATATAGGCGGCAATGTCGCTAGTTTCAATTCCTAAAACAACAGCCCAAACACTGGCTTTATCAACGTCACTTTCGAGGAAGCTGATGAGCTTTCCACGATCACAGATTTGGCGGTCTCCCGATCCACCGTAAAGACCGGTTTCAGTCCCTTGAGTCGCCGTAACGGAAGTTATATCCCCAGCGTCACTACTGGGCGCCGCTGTTTGAGTCGGTTCTTTGTCAACTCCCGGAGTTGTAACTTCGTCCTTTAGAGCATCAACCGAACTGGTGAATGGATCCGGCCCTGGGTCTTCGGCTGCCTCCAGGAAGACCTCACCTGCTCCCTCGGGTTCGCTATCACTCGAGCATCCAGACAAGACCAATACCAGGGAGCAGATAAGAATCCCTGGGATCAGCAGGACACGTTTTGCTGGACAAGTCGCCATGCCGGGACGATAGCAAGAATCACATCTATCGCCAGGGGAATCAACTAAATCATTTTCGCTAGACGACCGACTCGTAACTCATCTCAATCCCGCCTGGGCCAGATCCTTGCGTTGCCGCGGCCAAGCCGCCGGAAGATGGGTCTTGTACCGAACGTTAGGCAATCGTAGATATCTACTATCGGAATAACGAGCGAGTGGGAAAAAGTCACTATTGGGAACGATTCGATCGTATCCATGAAGCAGGATTCCCTCATTTACAAAATCCATAATGAGCAAGTCCATCACGTCGGTGCGCTTACGGTAATACGTCATCGAGTTCTCATCGTCGCTTCGCACTAGTCGCAGGCAGAAGCGATCCGGATTCGCAACAACTGCAGGCACCGTCACCTTCCGTAAGAGATCAACTCGATGCCAAGGAGATAAACAAAAACCTGCGCTGGCTGCGTGGAGGCGGTAACCGGCACCTTCAAAACTGGCAATCACTTCAGGTAGGTCACTGAGAAAAACTGCAAGATCGAAGTCCGAGTGATTGCGACGAAATTCTTCGCCTCTCACAGCCAGTCCGACACCGCCGACAAGACACATTTCATTTTTCACTTGATCGGCTAGACCCACCAGATCATCAAGATCATGCCGGAGGGAATCTTCCCAGTCCCTTGATCGCCGTCTGTGACGCAACCGAACGGCAGCCACCATGCTGCTGTCCCTTTGGCTCATGGGCCCAAACCGTAGCAACCACGAGCCAAAGATCGCACGTTCTTTTCGTAATGAGTGAGGCAATCCATTTTGCTCACCTAACTGGCCACCACCCGCCAAAGAGTCCGGTAGTAATGAGGTATGGCGAAAGCAGAGGGGCCGCCCGATCCGGAAGCCGCTGACGAAAATCGGCAGTCGGGTAAGAGCGATTGGCAACTGCTCAAGTCATTGTGGCCCTACGTTCGCCCTTACCGATACTGGCTTCTCACCGCCTTACTTGCCACCACAGTGACCGGTATTTTAGGTCTCGGCTTTCCTTGGATTCTCGGCACTCTGGTCGATTCAGCATTGGATCCAGCCAGTGGAGATCTTGGCCGTTCGGCGGTGATACTGATCGCCATATTCGCCGGACAGGCAATCTTCACCAGCATTCGTATTCGCACGCTGGCCTACGCGGGTCAGCATGTCGTCAATAACGTTCGCAGTGCGCTGTTCAACCGAATGGTGCGCTTTCCCATTGCATTTCTGGACGCTCGGACCTCTGGTGCGCTGTCCTCACGCCTCATTTCTGATGCAGCCTTTGTGTACGGATCAGCATCAGGTGCCGCACCTCAGATCGTCTACTCCGGGATTACCGTTCTAGGCGGAGCGGCTCTGATCCTCATCATTGATCCACTTTTGGCTTTGGTCGTATTAGTAGCAGTACCAGTCGCTGCACTTATCGCATCCCGCTACGGGCAACGTATGCGCAAACTCTCACGCGGTTACCAAAACGGTTTGGCAACAACTAACGCCTTGGCAGCAGAATCACTGTCCGGGGCAAGAGTCGTGAAATGGTTCGGTGCCGAACGTGAAGTCGCTCGGATCTACCATCGTCGACTTCAGGGAGTCATCGATCAGGGCCTCCAGCGTGCTCGACTCAAGGCACGTTGGACACCCACGATGATGTTCCTCGCGTCGGTGACCATCGTCGCAGTCCTGTGGTTTGGCGGTAGTCAAGTTCAATCGGGAACGCTTACTGCGGGTGAGTTAGTGTCGTTTCTGCTTTACGCCAGATTTGTTGCTGATGGATTGGCAACAATCGTGGACCAGTACTCACGATTGGCCCAAGGTTTGGGTGCCTCTGAGCGGGTAGTTGCATTGCTCGACGAACCGACAGAAGAACTGGTCGGCGGAAATACGGCAGATAGAGACACCATCGAACCGCTAGAACGTCGTGGCGAAGTAACCGTGCGGGATGTGTCCTTTAGCTATCCGGGCCGAGATTCGTTGGTGCTCAGGAATGTTTCCTTCGATATTCATCCTGGGAGTTCGGTCGCCTTAGTTGGTCCGTCTGGTGCCGGTAAGTCAACGATCGCGCAACTGATTGCTCGCCTATACGATCCACAAGAAGGAGTCATCTCCGTAGACGGTGTGGACGTTCGTGATCAGAACCTATCGAGTCTGCGTAAATCGATGGGAGTTGTACCTCAGGATGCTCCGTTACTATCCGGAACAGTCGCTGACAACATCCGGCTGGGGCAACCCGATGCCACACGGGAACAAGTAGCAGAGGCCGCGCAAGCCGCCAATGCCTTCGATTTCATAACTGAGTTCCCTTACGGTTTCGGTACCAAAGTAGGCGAACGGGGGCTAGCTCTCTCCGGGGGGCAACGCCAGCGGATTGCCATTGCTCGCGCTTTACTTGCGGACCCGAAATTGTTAGTGCTCGATGAAGCGACTAACGCCCTCGATAGCGAGAGCGAAACCCTCGTACAACAGGCCTTACAACGGTTGATGGCGGGGCGGACAAATCTAATCATCGCGCATCGGCTGTCTACTGTATTGAGCGCAGATCACGTCATGGTCATCGATGAAGGCACCATCGTTGAATCGGGCAGTCCGCAAGACTTATTAGCCGGCGATACTCGATTCGCGGCTATGGCCGCTGCGCAATCCTTGGGTCTCGACCAAGCATCGCCAAACTAAACTTCACACCGTCGATTTCTCATGCGCTTCCACCTGTTCAGGAATCCGAGTCCGTTGTACCGGCACCCCGTGGAAACGATATGCCTGCACCTGTGCATGTGAGACTGCAGCAAATGACTGCTGCAGTTGTCGCAGCGCTGCTACTCGTTCACCGATGAACTCATACCGCGATGATGAACTTTCCACCATGGGTTGCCCAGTCTTCATCTGCTGCAATAACTCAACTGTCTGCCGTCGGCCGGGCTCATCGCCGAGCATGACTTTGAGCATTAACTCTTTCTTTAGGGCCTTGCGGGTGTAGCGAAAGAAAAGTCTCCGCTGGTTGAGTGCACCGACCAGATGCGACGGGGACAGAGCTCGAAATCCCTCAGCTAGATTTTCGGCGTAGGTGTGCATCCGGCCGTAGTGCATCTCAACTTCTCGAATCGAAGTAATGTGCGATCGAAACAGGTCTGAACCAGCGTGACTGGCAAAATAATTCTCGTGTGGGGTGTAACCGGCCCATTCCAATCGAGGTGAGTCAAAATGCGCTGGCCGAGGACGATGCAGCAGATGCGAACGTCGTCGATGCGACACAATCAGTCCGGTCTTTAGCCAGTTCAAATCGGCAATCTTGAGTTCGATCAGTCGTCGTAATCCGCTTTCGTCACGCAGGTAGACATTGCCAGTAGCTTCGCTCTGATGCACCCATAAACCACGCTCTTGGAATGCCCGATACGTCAGGTCTTGTAACTTTCGATGTAGCCCTAACCACGACTTCCCCGCTATGGAACTGCCAGTCAGGAAAACCCACATATCAAGGTCTCGCACTAAGTCCCAATCCAGACCCTGCGCATCGCGAGCGTAGGTGAGGCTGCCCAACGGGCGAACTACAACAACGCCATCCACCGACAACGGCAATGCCGCACTCTCGATCACGTCAATCAGGTTTTGTTCCGAGATGTTGAGATACCGCGCGAACCTGTCGGTGGGTAAGGCATAGTCACCGCGATGCAAACTGTTGCGATGACTCCTAATCGTGGCGGGTCCACCCGCACGAACGTAACCCGGTCCCGGCACTGGAACAACCGGCGCTCCCGTCATCCGCGCGTAGGTATGAGATAAGCCAAAACGGGACAGCGAAGGACTAGCGGCTTCCATCAGGGCAGCCTCCACAGTCCAGGCCTGTTTCCGCATCTGCGGATTTAGCCGATCATAGCCCTGACGACTCGACTTGGGCTCGGTCTGCCAATAATTTCGGCTAGCCAGGCACTTGTCTGCACCAAAGCCGTCAGATCCACACCAGTGGCCACGCCGAGACCATTGAGCATCCACACCAGATCCTCGGTCGCCAAGTTGCCCGTGGCCGATTTCGCATAGGGGCAACCACCCAAACCGCCGGCACTGGAATCCACAGTTGTGACGCCAGATTGCAGTGCGGCCAAAGTATTGGCCAAGGCCTGACCGTAAGTATCGTGAAAATGCACCCCGATAGCCGCAGTCGATAGGCCAACGTTCGTGAGGCGACTGATGAGGTCCTGAACCTGTCCTGGTGTGGCCACGCCAATCGTGTCACCCAGACTCAGCGACGTGCAGCCAAGTTTCATCAACTCGTCGCACACGTCAACAACTGCCTGCGGTTCAACCGGACCCTCCCACGGATCCCCAAAACACATCGAGACATATCCCCGAACTGAGATGTCCTGATCTATCGCCGCCGCGATCACTGGACCAAACATCTGCATCTGCGTAGCCAGAGTCCGATTCAGATTCTTCTTCGCGAACGTTTCAGTCGCGCTTGCGAATACTGCGATTTCGGTCGCGCCCGCATCGATTGCCTTTTCCAAACCCCGCAAGTTCGGGACCAGCACTGGATATCGAGTACTTGATCCTTGCGGTAAACCCGTCATGACCTCGGCAGCATCACCCAACTGCGGCACCCACTCCGGACGCACAAAGGACGTGGCCTCCACTACCGGAAGACCCGCTGCTGATAGCCGTTGAATAAGTTCCACTTTCACGGCGGTCGGAATAACCGAACTCTCATTCTGGAGTCCGTCCCGAGCACCTACTTCCCAGATGGTCACCTTGTCCGGCAGTCCTAACATCGGCTGCAATACCGGTAGACCCGACTTAGTCACCGGCAGCCACCGGTTCCAGGGCAACCAATACTTCGTCGAGTGCGACTGATGTACCTACCGTGACTGAAACGTCAAGAACCTGAGCGTCCTCGGGCGCGACGAGCGTGTGTTCCATCTTCATCGCCTCCACGGTCACCATTGGCTCCCCCGCGGCAACGCGATCACCAGCTTCCACCGATACTGCGATGACGGTTCCCGGCATCGGACTTCGGACGCTATCTGCTCCCGTGCCGCCACCTAGTTGAACATCTGCTTGTAACCGGTCGAGTTCAACTAAACGCACTGCTCGGCCGGCATGCGCTAACCACAACACGTCGCCGTGTGGTTCGCGGGCCGTTGCATAGGTCCGCACATCTCCTGCGAGATCAACTTCGAGGCGATCCAACGGGCCAGTGATGGCCGCGGGTTTTTCTATTCCATCGTCCACCGAAACCTTGGCCTCAGTCGGCAAACCGCGTAGTTCCACGTCGGTGACCGAACCATCACTCGATCGAACGCGTAGCGCCAACGGAGCTCGACCAGTTATACGCCATCCATCAGGCACAGCCCACGGATCTCCTGGTTTCGCAGGCATGAGTTCTCGGCTGCGAAGTAAGGCTCCAACTGCTAGGTCATGTTCATCCGGTACATCCTGCTCCGCCAACTCGGGATGTTCCGCGATTATGCCGGTGTGCAGCTCTCCTGCTCGCACCGCTGGCAACTGAAGTAACCGTCGAAGATAGGCAATATTTGTCGCGACACCGAGGTAGGCCGTTTCGGACAACGCCAGATCCAACTTGGTCAATGCATCACTACGGTCCTCACTGAATGCGATGACTTTGGAAATCATGGGGTCGTAGAAAGTGCTGATGTGCTGGCCCTGCCGAACTCCGGAGTCCACCCGGACTAAATCCGATTCAGCCACCAGTAGTAGCTCACCGCTACTGGGAAGGAATCCTTGACTGGGATCCTCTGCATAAATCCGCGCTTCCACTGCATGCCCGTGCAATGGAACGCCAGGTGGGCCTGACGGCAGTTTTTGGCCTGCAGCAATCCTGACTTGCCACTCGACTAGATCCCATCCAGTCACCATTTCGGTGATCGGATGCTCAACCTGAAGCCGTGTATTCATTTCTAGGAAGTAGAAGTGGTCCGGATCTGAATCGTCGACGATGAACTCAACCGTCCCCGCACCGCGATAGTCACAAGAGTTGGCGGTTTCGATGGCCGCTTGACCAAGGCGCTCCCGAAGTACCGCATTAACGAACGGCGATGGCGCTTCTTCAATCACCTTCTGGTGTCGTCGTTGCAGACTGCATTCGCGCTCACCGAGGTGTCGCGTGACGCCATGGTTGTCAGCCAGAATCTGCACTTCGATATGTCGCGGTCGTTCGATCAGGCGCTCTACGAGCAGAGTGTCATCACCAAATGCCGCAAGTGCCTCTCGACGGGAAGCTCCGAGCGCTTCATCAAGATCGGCCAAATCTCGAACGATACGCATGCCCTTGCCGCCACCCCCAGCCGATGGTTTCAACATGACGGGTAAACCGATAGCTGGTATCGCATCACGGATGTGATCGTCGGTCATATCGGGCTCGTGGCGTCCGGGAACTACTGGGACTCCCGCTGCCGCGACTCGTTCTTTCGCCGCGATCTTGTCACCCATCGCGGCGACCGCGGCGGCGCTGGGACCGATGAAGGTTATGTCGGCCTGCTCACATGCGGCAACGAATTCTTCGTTCTCAGACAAGAACCCGTAACCAGGATGGATGGCTTGCGCGCCAGTCTGTTGTGCTGCCTGCAGGATGGCAGGAATATTGCGATACGACTCCGCAGCCGGAGCAGGTCCGATTCGGACCGCGTGGTCTGCAGCATGAACGTGTGCAGCGTCGGCATCGGCATCGCTATAGACAGCAATAGATCGAATCCCCAGATCTCTTAAGGTGCGCAAGACCCGGACCGCGATCTCTCCTCTGTTGGCGACCAGAACAGTAGTGAATAGATCAGTGTCAGACACGGCGTTCACATCCGGAAGATTCCGCGGGAGATCGGTTCTAACGGGCTTTGGCCGCAGGATGCCAAGGCCAGTCCCAGAACACGTCTGGTGTCGACCGGGTCAATAATCCCGTCGTCCCACATCCGCGCAGTGGCGTAGTAGGGATTACCTTTCTCCTCATAGGCCGCTTGCACCGGACCCTTGAAGGCCTCTTCATCGGCGATATCCCATTCCTCACCGGCAGCCTCAAACTGTTGGCGACGTACCGTTGCCAAAACCGACGCGGCCTGTTCCCCGCCCATGACTGAGATACGAGCATTGGGCCACATCCATAAAAATCGAGGTGAGTAGGCCCGACCACACATGGAGTAGTTTCCCGCCCCGTATGAGCCACCTATGACCACAGTAAGTTTCGGGACTCGCGCGCATGCGACTGCGGTCACCATCTTGGCACCGTGTTTGGCGATGCCGCCCGCCTCATAGTCTCGGCCGACCATGAAACCGCTGATGTTTTGCAGGAATAGCAATGGGATTTTTCGCTGGTCACAGAGCTCGATGAAGTGTGCACCTTTTTGGGCAGACTCAGAAAACAAGACCCCGTTGTTGGCAATAATCCCCACGGGGTGACCGTGGATGTGACCGAACCCGGTGACCAAAGTTGTACCGAACTCGGCCTTGAACTCGGTGAACTCACTGCCATCGACAACTCGTGCAATAACTTCGCGGACATCGTAGGGAGTGCGGTTATCGCTGGGAACAACTGAGTACAACGAGTCTGCTGGGTAAGCCGGCTCCTTTACTGCTTCCACCGGCCAGGGCGGTGAAGCAGGTGCGGGAAAGGTGGCCACAATGTCGCGAACGATCTGCAGCGCATGCTGATCATTTTCCGCAAGATGATCAGTTACTCCCGAGGTGCGCGAATGAACCTCACCACCGCCGAGTTCTTCCGCGGTGACAATCTCTCCGGTGGCCGCTCGAACTAAGGGTGGGCCACCCAGAAAGATGGTTCCTTGATTGCGCACGATGACGGCCTCGTCACTCATCGCTGGCACATACGCACCACCGGCAGTACAGGAACCCATTACGGCTGCGATCTGGGGTACTTCCATTGCGGAGAGTCTGGCTTGGTTGTAGAAAATTCGACCAAAGTGTTCCCGATCGGGAAAAACCTCATCTTGCATCGGCAAGAAAGCTCCACCCGAGTCCACCAGCGCGATCGCCGGCAGCCGATTTTGGGCCGCAATCTCTTGTGCACGTAGATGCTTTTTGACGGTCATCGGGTAGTAGGTGCCGCCCTTGACCGTCGCGTCGTTGGCGATAACCATGCATAGCTGACCGGAAATGCGACCGACGCCGGTGATGATTCCTGCAGCTGGTGCTGCTCCCTCATACATTCCGTCAGCGGCCAATGGGGATAGTTCGAGAAACGGTGAACCCGGATCCAGCAGTTGATCGACTCGTTCACGAGGAAGTAACTTTCCTCGATCTTTGTGTTTGCTGCGCGCCTTCTCAGATCCACCCAAACTTGCGACCTCGAGTCGCTTTCTCAGGTCATCGGCCAAGGACGCATGATGTTTATGATTCGCTCGTGCGGCATCACTATTGGCATCCATAGTCGAGTCCAATACCGGCACGGCAGCCTCCATCCGGGTCTTTATCAGCGTCGGATCCCCCCACCGTAGCCCAGCACGGTTCTCGGTTTGGGAAGCGCGGCACGGTTCGTACAACAAAATCGACCCGATGCAGTGGGCCGGATTGAGAGCGCCAGGGTCAAGATCGGTGTGACACAATCATCTGGTGGGAATGGGAGTCTCCGGCAACCTGACCGGGCATCACCTACACCTTTGGTGTCACTTCAGAAAGATCGGAGTGTGATGTGAGGCTGCTATATCTGCATGGAGTGGGAGACGATGGGACTCGGCGGGACTGGTGGCCCGT
>JAOZTQ010000225.1 GCA_029939085.1 Candidatus Nanopelagicales bacterium | reverse complement strand
TAGATGGACGCACGTGGGCAATCGCAATCCATCCGGCTCCGTCCCAAGTCCGCACAAACAGCACAAGATCCGAAAAACCTAGATCCGCCACCAGCGCCCACTCCCGCACCAACAGCCGAAGTCGCCTGATTGACTCGGAACCCAATTCAGTCCGAGTGCGAACGACACTTTCCCAAGTGGACACAAGACGAGGATAGATCCTCGGAACCAAACCCCGGGGCGCTTGCCTAAGCCTGCGGCTCAGATACTCACCTAAGTTGGCATCGGTTCGGGTGCCTTGCCGAAACATCCTGAACTTAGTCTTGTAGCGTCTTCACATGGCAGTCGGCGAAACATCGATTACTGGTCACGGCGGAAATCTCGCAGTCACCGCGGCGCACCATCACGGTCAAGACACCATGTGGACCTTGTCAGGTGCACACGTCTTCCCGCTGTACGACGCGGCTGTCGCCGGAAGTGAACCGATGCGAATCATCGACGTCCGCAGCGAAGCAACGGCCGCCTTCGCAGCCGAAGCAACTGGAAAACTAACCCGAAAGCCAGGACTTGCTGTCGTAACCGCCGGTCCGGGAGTCACGAATACAGTGAGCGCTGTTTCCGGCGCCTGGTTTAACGGTTCACCCATGGTCGTAGTCGGGGGCCGGGCCCCAGCCGCTCGCTGGGGTTCGGGCGCACTCCAGGAACTCGACCACCCGCCATTACTTGCACCGGTTACCAAAATGGCAAAGACGGTGCATGATCCAGCCCAAATCGCGAGTGAAGTAGACGCAGCTTTCCGGTTAGCCGGCAGCCCTCATCGCGGACCTGTGTTTCTCGATATTCCGATGGATGCGCTATTTGCTCAAAGTGAGGGGACTTTATCTGCGGCTGTTCCCGATGATGGAATCTCAGACGCGGAAAGCGTAGCCCGGATCACCCAACTCATCGCTGCCGCAGAGCGTCCCGTTTTAGTTCTGGGCGGCGATGTATGGGCAGACGGCGCTGAGCATCAGGCCGCGGAACTTGCGGAACATTTGGAACTACCCACTATTGCCAACGGTATGGGCCGCGGAGTTCTCCCTCCGAGCAGTTCAGCACTCGTCACCCGAGCCCGGGGCAGTGCTTTCAAGGAGGCCGATCTTGTCGTGGTTGTGGGGGCACCACTCGACTTTCGGTTGGGCTTTGGGGTTTTCGGTTCACCAGAGAACCCTGCCGCTGTAGTTCACATCGCAGATAGCCCTGAACAGCTTGCGAGCCACACGCCCCTTGCCGCCGCGACTGCAGGTTCGCTGCGACGGATCCTGGCCGAAATAATGGATGGGTACGAACGTTGCACAGCGGTCAAGGATCATCGCCCATGGACCGCGCGCCTTCGGGAGATGCACCTACAGGCAATCGCGAACGACTCGGAGGTGCTGTCCAGTGACGCCGATCCTATTCATCCGGCTCGAATCTACGGTGAGTTGAATCCACGACTCACCGCGGACACTGTAGTAATCGGTGACGGCGGAGACTTCGTTTCATTCGCAGGAAGATTCATCCAGCCTGACCATCCCGGTAACTGGCTAGATCCGGGGCCATACGGCTGCCTGGGGACCGGACTTGGCTACGCAATGGCCGCTCGGGTCGCTCGACCCGATAGCCCCGTAGTTCTTCTCATGGGCGACGGCGCAGCCGGTTTCTCATTGATGGACGTCGACACCCTAATCCGGCACGACCTGCCGGTCGTCATGATCGTGTGCAATAACAGTGCCTGGGGCCTTGAGAAGCATCCGATGCAATTCTTGTACGGATATGACGTCGCCGCCGATCTGCGTCCTACAAGCTATGACGAAGTGGTCCGGGCGCTGGGTGGCGCGGGAGAGACCGTATCCGACCCGAAGGACATTGGACCGGCCCTCGATCGCGCTTTGGCGGCAAAGGCCCCCTACCTCGTCAATGTCCAAACAGACACCGCAGTCGCCTATCCGCGAAGCACCACCGGGATCTAGTGGAAATCTCTATCTCGTTCAGCTCACTGGGAGCTCAGCTGAACTTTTCTCGATCGACGATGGCCCGATCAATCCACCCGGCTAGCAAAAGCCGTTGTTCGGTATCGACGAGTCGCACTTCGAATCGCAGTCGCCGACCCGAGATCTCAGCCACCATCGCATCAGCAACGACCTCCGCGCCAACCCACGTGGGAAGCAGATGATCAACCTCAACGTGAGTTCCCACCGTAGTTTGACCCGACTTCAAGACATCAGCGACAGCGGCGCAGCTCGCAGCTTCTACCCAAGCGATAGCGCGCGGGGTTGCCAGTACTGGAACATCGCCGCTCCCCAGCGCATCGGCGGTATCGACTGCAGCCACCGTGAAGGTAAGTTCGGCTCTATTGCCCACTGCCACATCTGTCATGGCTAGACCGTAGGCCACCGGGACCTACTGCACCAATCCCAACCTGCGTAACTCGACGATGAGGTCATGGGGGTTCGTGGAGGATGCCAACGCCGCATCCAACGTGATCTGCCCCTCAGAAAACAACCGGGTCAAATGCTGATCGAAGGTCTGCATACCGTAGTAACTACCCTCTGAGACCAGCTGGCCGATCGTGGAGGTCTTTTCCGGGTCAGCGATCGCTTCGGCAACTCGACCCGTGTTCACACAGATCTCCATGGCGACTGCCCGACCGTTTCCTTGGGCCTTGGGAACTAAACGCTGACACAAGATCCCTCGCAGCGATCCGGCCAAACTGAGCCGAACTTGAGCCTGCTCATGCGGTGGGAAGAAATCGATTATTCGAGTAATCGTTTCTTCCGCATCAACGGTGTGCAGTGTCGACATAACAAAGTGACCAGTTTCCGAAGCTGAAATCGCCGCTCGGACAGTTTCCTGATCACGCATCTCCCCGACGAGAATCACGTCGGGATCCTGGCGCATCGCAGCACGCATAGCGGTAGCGAAATCCTCGGTATCTACGTGCACCTCACGCTGATTCACCATCGCCAACTTGTCGTTATGGACGACTTCAATGGGATCCTCAATCGTGACGACATGTACCTCACGATTCTGGTTGATGTAGTCAACCATTCCGGACAATGTCGTCGTTTTTCCCGAACCGGTAGGTCCGGTCACCAGAACTAGTCCGCGCGGCTCCAACGCCAACGGGGCCACCGCCTCGGGTAGCTCAAGATCGGTCAATGGAATAGCGCCAACCGATACTGCTCGAAAGACCAGTCCCGAAGTTCCTCGTTGTCG
>JAOZTQ010000224.1 GCA_029939085.1 Candidatus Nanopelagicales bacterium | reverse complement strand
TAGGCCGAAATGATGCAGGTCTACTGGTAGTAAGGGGACTCTTTATCGGTGATGTCGAGGCCGCTGGTACCCCAATCATTTTGGTGCACGGTGTCATTGACAACCGCAGTGTGTTCACATTGCTGCGGCGGGCATTACATAAGCGAGGCTTCGGGCGAGTCGTCACGCTCAACTACCCGAGATTCATCCGCGATATGCGTTCAGTGGCTCAGCAACTCGCTGAACTCGTGGAAGAGGTCACCCGAGAGACCGGATACGAGCGGGTGCATATTGTGGGTCACTCCATGGGGGGACTTATCGGTCGGTACTACGTCCAACGCATGAACGGTGACCAGCGGGTCCACACCCTCGTTACCCTCGGCACACCACATGGCGGTAGCGTTCCTGCGCTACTCGCTCCAGCCTGGGTTTTCCGCCAACTCAGTCCGCGATCAGACATCGTCCAAGAGATCAATGAGCCTGCTCCCGACTGTCAGACCCGGTTCCTCGCGGTCTGGTCAGATCTAGATCAAGTCATTATCCCGAAACGTAATGCTCGAATAACTCATCCGGACTTGCGTGCTCGAAATGTTTTCTTCCGAGGAATCGGGCACATGTCCTTACCCGTCGACGGGAGAGTAGTCCACGAAATTTGCACTACCCTGGCGCATCTCGATCATGATGGCAGCGTGTTGGCTGACGGAGCCACTTCGATCAGCAGTTCACATCACCGGCGGGCGGCGCGGCAACAGGGCAAGGCACGAAGGTTAGCTCGGCGGATCGCCGGCTAGAGCTTTTCCACCGGGGCGTACCGCAACAAAAGGCGCTTCGTACCAGTCGAACCAAAATCTACGGATGCCTCCGCTCGGTCTCCCGAGCCCGACACCGCAACGACAGTGCCCATACCAAACTTGTCATGGATCACTCGATCTCCCGGATCTAACGCAACCACCGCTTTTCCAGTGCGTGAGTTGGCACCGCTTCCCGCCGAGCCTCCTCGACTGGGTGAACGCCAGGTTGTGGTGCTGACCTGTGCCTGCTCTCCGGTTCGCTCCCAATGAATCAGGTTCTCGGGAATCTCGGCGAGAAATCTTGACGGTGGATGAGACTCTGGCGCGCCCCAGGCAGAACGTGAAAGGGCCCGAGTCAGATAGAGACGTTCCATGGCTCGAGTTATGCCTACATAAGCGAGTCGACGTTCTTCAGGTAACTCGTCGGTATCAAAGGTCCGCGCGTGAGGAAAGATTCCCTCTTCCATACCGGTGAGGAACACAACCGGGAACTCTAGGCCCTTCGCCGTATGCAGTGTCATCAGAGTGACTTGACCGTCTTGGTCATCAGGAATTTGGTCGGCGTCGGCAACCAAAGATACGCGCTCCAGAAAACCGGGGAGATCGGGATCTTCGGCGATCGCCTCAAAGTCCTGCGCGACTGACTCTAACTCGCCTAAGTTTTCTACTCGGCTTTCATCCTGCGGATCATCTGAATCTCTGAGTGAAGCTAGATAGTTGGAACGCTCCATTGCTTCCGCAAGTAACGCTGCCGGGCCGGCACCACCCGCCGCAATCTCCCGCAAGTCGGTCATGAGTTTGTGAAACGATCGAACTGCATTAGCGGATCGCGACGCCAACGTTGTTATCTCATCGACGCGGGCACAGGCCTCGTCGAAGGAAACTTGCTTACGAGCAGCAAAAGCCGCCAGCTCGCTTTCTGCTTTGTCTCCGATGCCACGTCGGGGAACATTGAGGATACGACGCACGCTGACGTCGTCAGCAGGATTTGCGATGGCGCGCAAATACGCCAAGGCATCCCGCACTTCGCGGCGCTCGTAGAATCGCACCGCTCCAACAACTCGGTAGGGCAAACCAACCCTGATCATGATTTCTTCGAGACTGCGTGATTGCGCATTTGTGCGATAAAAGATCGCGATATCTTGTGGCTTCGCCTGTCCAGCGTCCCCAAGCCGATCTATTTCTTCTGCGATAAAGCGCGCTTCATTGTGTTCATCGTCAGCGGCGTATCCGATTAACTGTGATCCATCAGATTTCGCCGACCACAGCCTTTTATCGACTCTGCTGGGGTTATTGGCGATGACGGCGTTAGCAGCGTCGAGGATATTTTGCGTGGAACGATAGTTCTGTTCCAGCTTTATAGTCCGGGCATTTGGGAAGTCTTCCTCGAACTCTTCGATATTTCGGATTGTTGCGCCGCGAAACGCATAGATCGACTGATCGGCGTCACCGACGACGCATAGCTGAGCGACTTGATCCTGCGTCGCGGCGCTGGAGCCACCCGTCGCAAGTTCTCGAACCAAAACATACTGAGCGTGATTTGTGTCCTGATACTCATCGACCAAAATGTGGCGGAAGCGATGCCGGTAGTAATCCGCCACCTCTGGAAACAACTGAAGTAATGCGACCGTATTGCCGATGAGATCGTCAAAATCCATCGCATTCGCGACCGCAAGCCGCCGCTGATACTCACCGTAGATCGCCGCTATACCTTCCAGATAGGGGTCCGGCTGGATCTCGGCTTCCCGGGAAACCTGCGCTGCGAAGACTTCATGATCAATTAGTTCATTCTTTGCGGCACTGATCCGAGCCGCTACACCACGGGGAGTGAATTTTTTGATGTCGAGGTTGAGTTCCTTAACCGCCAGCGCTATCAAACGCTGACTATCAGCAGAATCGTAGATCGAGAAGTTACTCGCCATTCCCAGCCGCTGAGCGTCTCGACGCAAGATTCGAACACAGGCCGAATGAAATGTAGAAACCCACATGCGTTCTGCCGATGGACCGACGAGATCGATTATTCGTTCCCGCATTTCGGCAGCAGCCTTATTCGTGAAGGTTATCGCCAGGATTTGTCCGGGCCGGGCATCGCCGGTTGCCAGGAGGTGTGCGATTCGCCGAGTCAGCACACGGGTTTTCCCCGATCCGGCACCCGCTACTACCAACAGTGCCGGCCCTCGGTGCACGACTGCCGCACTTTGAGCATCGTTTAGATCGACGAGTAGGTCGTCCGCAGATCTGCTGGTACTCGTCATTGTCTCCATTGGCGGCAGGGATTCGGTAGTTTCCGCCGCCGCCGCGCTGGGAGCAGACTCGTTCCCGTAGTTAGCTCGCGATTTCAACAGGTCTGCAACGACACCATCGAGTCGAGACTTAATTGGTTCAGGGCTCGATTGTGAACCGTCGGTTTCGGCATCAGACATTAAGTGCGAATCATCCTCGAACTACTCATTCCCAGACCA
>JAOZTQ010000223.1 GCA_029939085.1 Candidatus Nanopelagicales bacterium | reverse complement strand
TTGAATCGAGATCCGCTGTTGGCTCCGGTTCGCGGAGTATTCGCAGCCCAGGAGATCAAGCCGCAGGCAAAGACACTCGCACAAGACCGCGGAATCGACTGCGTTGTTTTGGACTACGACGAGATGCGCGGACTCGATCCTGAGGGAATGCGCCTATTTTAAGTGGCTAACCGCCAGTGCCTGGGAGATCCAAACTCGACGCCCATACCTCGATCCCATCACGCAGCGGCTGCAACGGGATCAAATCCGGCGAGACCATCGGCGGCGGCACCGCCGGGTCCCAAGGGTCACTCATCTCCCGGATTTCCTGAGACGAAGCTAGTTCATCAGTTCCCAAATTGAAGTGCACGCATTCTTGAGCGCGCACGATCGATAGGTCAGACACGGCATCACCGTCCTTTCACCACTTAAGCGTCAGGCCATCGGCCGTGATGCGCCAAGTGCTACTCGTCGGTAACGCCAAACGGACGAACTTTCGGTGTGGTCTGCGTGGTTACTGTCCGGTCAACGGGCTATGCGGCAACCGGGTCCAAACCGTGTGCCTTGCGAATCGTGTCGACGATCTTGCCCATGATTTCCGTGGCGTCGTAATCCTTTGGCGTGAAAACCGCCGCGACTCCATTCGTGAGGAGCCCAGCACCATCGCTCTCGGGAATAATGCCGCCGACAACAACGGGGACATCATCTAGTCCGGCTTCTTTCAGCCCGGCAACAACCTCCGGTACCAGTTCCATATGAGAACCCGAAAGAATGGAAAGCCCAACCACGTGAACATCTTCGGCTAATGCAGCCGCAACAATCTGATCAGGCGTCAGTCGAATGCCCTGATACACGACCTCAAATCCGGCATCTCGAGCGCGCACCGCGATTTGTTCAGCACCGTTCGAATGGCCATCCAGCCCCGGTTTCCCGACCAGCATCCGCAGTCGACCACCCAGTTCCTCTCCGGTAGCGCGAACCGCGTCACGCACCGAAGCGAGTTCGTCGGTGGCTTCTTGAACCCCAACTACGCCGCCCACTCCAGTGGGTGCTCGATACTCGCCAAACACATCCCGAAGCGCCTCACCCCATTCGCCCGTCGTCACTCCGGCTCGGGCACAGGCCAGACTCGCCGCCATCAAGTTTTCATTCGTCGCCGCAACGCGTCGCAACTCTGCGATGGCCTCCTGCACCGCGGCATCGTCTCGTTCAGCTCGCCACGCGGCAATCGCCTCTCGGGCAGATTCCTCAACGTCTGGATCTACAGTTTGAATGGCGGTGTCGAGATCCGCTAGTAACGGATTCTCTTCGGTCGTATCGAACTTGTTGACTCCGACAACGACATCTTCACCTGACTCCACCCGCGCGCGTCGTGCGGCATGTGAGGCAACTAGTTGCTGCTTCATATAACCACTTTCGACCGCAGCAACCGCACCACCCATCTCCTGCACCCGGTCAATCTCAGCACGGGCAGCCGAAACCAACTCAGAAACCTTGCCTTCGACAACTTTGCTACCGGCAAAAAGATCGTCGTATTCCAACAGATCAGACTCGTAAGCGAGGATCTGTTGAATTCGTAAACTCCACTGTTGATCCCAAGGCCGAGGGAGACCCAGCGCTTCATTCCACGCCGGGAGTTGGATTGCCCTGGCTCGAGCATCTTTGCTCAGGGTTACGGCCAACATTTCCAGCACGATGCGCTGCACGTTATTTTCCGGCTGCGCCTCGGTCAATCCCAATGAGTTGACCTGAACTCCGTAACGGAAGCGCCGCTGCTTGGGATTGGTAACTCCATAACGCTCTTGAGTGATTTCGTCCCACAACTCGACGAAGGCTCGCATCTTGCACATCTCTTCGACGAACCGCACTCCGGCATTGACGAAGAACGAAATGCGCGCCACGACTTTGCCGAACTCTTCTTCGGGCACTTGTCCTGAGTCTCGAACTGAGTCCAGCACTGCCATCGCCGTGCTCATCGAGTACGCGATTTCCTGAACGGGAGTCGCACCCGCTTCTTGCAGGTGATACGAGCAAATATTGATCGGATTCCACTTCGGAATGTTGTTAACCGTGTAGGAAATCATGTCGGTAATCAACCGAAGACTCGGTCCCGGCGGGAACACATATGTGCCACGTGAGAGGTACTCCTTGATGATGTCGTTCTGCGTAGTTCCCTGAAGTTGTTCGGGAGCTGCACCCTGCTCTTCACCAACGCTTTGATACAACGCCAATAGCCACATCGCAGTCGCATTGATCGTCATCGATGTGTTCATTTCACCCAATGGGATGTCGGTGAAGAGCGCACGCATATCCCCGATGTGAGATACCGGAACACCAACTTTGCCGACCTCGCCACGGGCCAAAATACTGTCGGGGTCATATCCCGTTTGCGTCGGGAGATCAAAAGCAACTGAGAGACCAGTCTGGCCTTTGGCGAGGTTCCGGCGGTAAAGCTTGTTTGATTCCACCGCTGATGAGTGCCCCGCATACGTCCGCATCATCCACGGCCGATCTTTCGGGCGTCGCTCTGCGCTATCTGACGACATTGCGCTTTCCGACATCGTTCCCTCCTGGGTCATATTTTCCTGGCGCACCAGAACGCTCGACATGGCTACGCCACCTTCTAGGGTAATGCCGCGATGTTCGTGATCTGTTGCCGGATCGACCCCGCAGCAGGTTTATCGTCACTGCGCGCATTCCACCCCTACTTCTGGCACTGTTGTCGCGTGAGAACGGCTCGAGCGGTGGCGTGTGGATTTGTTTCGGATCCGGAACCGCGAACTGCGCTGTCAGATGTAGTTGTCGAGGTCCCCGACCCACAGAAACGCGACCTCCTGGTTCAGATTGAGGCAGTCTCAGTCAACCCCATCGATATCAAGGTTCGGCGTCGGATGGCGGCAACAGATCCACCTCGGATACTCGGATGGGATGCCACTGGAGTCGTCAGAGATGTCGGAGACCAGGTAGAACTGTTCGAGGTCGGCGACAGGGTTTGGTATGCCGGTGCACTTACCCGGCCTGGCAGCAACTGTGAGTTTCAACTAGTCGATGAGCGGATAGTTGCGCGGCGACCCCAATCGTTGAGCCCAGCTCACGCGGCAGCTCTTCCATTGACATCGATTACTGCATGGGAGTTACTTTTCGATCGGATGAGCGTTGATCAATCCGCTCAAGTACTCCTCGTCGGCTCAGCCGGCGGAGTCGGTTCTATCGCAGTTCAGTTGGCGCAACACGTTGGCGCGACTGTGATTGGAAC
>JAOZTQ010000222.1 GCA_029939085.1 Candidatus Nanopelagicales bacterium | reverse complement strand
CCGCACATGGATTCACAGTGATGCGTCCCGGCGAATTCACCATCCGGGGTTGCGTTCAGATCTTCTCGCCGCCTTCACCTTTTTTGTCGTGCTCTTCACCTTTACACCGGCGCTAAGCGCTCAGGAATCCAGCCTGTTCATCGGCAGCGGCGTCGAGCCGGTTCCTTTCCGGGTTCGCGATCTCACCCTTCCCAACGCCCTCGTTCTCGGTCTCATACCCGTGCCCGCCTCTTCGATCGGCAAGGGCAAGCTGGCCTTTGAAATGACCTACTCCCATGCAAACAACTTTCAAGTCAGTGATAACGTTCAGGATTACTTGACGGATCGTGGTGACCGGCTCCCTCTCAGCGCAGCTGATGCCGATGTGATTCTGAACCAGTTGGACGGGGACGCCTTCTACATCGACGGTGAGTTTGGGCTCGCCAACCTGGTTGTTCACTACGGGTTGGGCGATCATCTTGACGTCTTTGCCAGCCAGCCGTTCTTCGTCTTTTCAGGTGGTGTGTTCGACAGCGTCATCTATGATTTTCACGACGCCTTACATATCGGCCAGGCCGGCAGGAACTTGGTTGCGGACGATCAGTTCCAGATCCTGCTCAAGCACGATCGCGACCAGTTTGTTTTTCTCGACAAACCCAGTTCCGGAGGCTTCGGCGACCCTATCGTAGGGCTGCGCTACGTGCTGCCAAGCAAACCTGCCGGCTGGGAAATCGGTTTCGAGGCCGCAGTCAAACTGCCCTTTGCAGACGAGACGAAACTCTTGTCCAGTGGCGGCATAGACTACGGACTGCAGATCGCACTGGCTCGACGCTGGCGCAAGAACGCGGTTGTTCTCAACGCATCCTACGTCTTCACGGGCGATTTCACGACAGCGCCTGGCTTCAGGCCCTCCGATCTACCGGCCGTCAATCTCAGCTACCTTCGCCGCGTCGGAGCGCGCACTACGGCCGTCGTACAGCTGATGATGGCGGGGAGCATCTTCAGCGACGTCACCGACTCCGCTCTTTCCAAACTTGAATTCCAGACCACGTTCGGTGTCAGGTGGGAGCTGAGGAAGGGCGCCCTCGGATTCGCGCTCACCGAGAACCTTTTTAACTACGACAACACACCGGATATCGCCGTACATCTGAGCTACGGCGTCATCATCGATTGACCCTCCCGCTTCAGGGGTGCCGGGGCCCAACGTGCCGGGATTCAACTCACCGAGTTTGACCGCTGAGCTGTTGTGTCCACACACTCTCGCGCTCCACGTAGGTTTCGAAGTTCTCGTGCGAAGCGACGATCGCCTTCTTCAACCCGACGAGAGTTGACCTTGGAAGCGTGGCGAGACGGCGAATAACCTTGAGCGCCGCGTCCTCGGCGGGATCGGAGGTGGTCACGTGGTTGACGATACCGAGGTCCCGGGCGTTTTCTGCCGAGAGTCGTGGCGTATCGAGCAGAAGCTCGGTGGTTTTTGCGGCGCCAAGCATTCTCGTGAGGAACCAGGGCATCACGCCGAACGGCGCATGAGGCAGGTCCTGAGTGGTGTTGACAAATACAGTCTCCCTGCTGGCGATGCGGTAGTCGCAGGCGAGAAGCGGCGCCATGAGGCGAAACGCGACTTCCCCATTGATGCAGAAGACCACGAAAGTGGGCAGTTCCCGCACACACTTGACGAACCTCTGGATGACGTTCTCCTCACGAATAATCCTCGCCCTTATTTCGTGTTGGCTGAACTCGACACCGGTCGGTCTCAGACCAAGAAGACCCTCAAGACTCTTGCGATTCAGGAGAAACCGAGGGATGAAGAAGGCGAGAATATGGCTCGGTTTTTTTCGCTCGGAATCGAAGAATTCCCACAGAGGATCGATCATCCTGACATCGCTGCCGGCAAGCTCGTCACGCTCTGAAAAGCGTAGAAGGGTGATTCCCTCGTCTTTCTCGACGGTGAAGACAGGCTGTGGCGCAGATTTAGGTTTGCGTTTTGAGGGATTCATGACTGGCCTCCATTTTTCCTTCGGAATTCAATAGATCACTTTTTCCTTCGCACGAACTGAGCCACATCGTCGAAAATGCTGTAAACCACAGGTGTGGCGATCAGTGTAAGCAGGAGGGCGAGAGTCTGACCACCAATAATGACGAGCCCAATGCTCCGGTTTGTGCCGGCGCCGGTGCCGCTTGATGCCACAAGAGGGATCATTCCGGCGACAAAGGCCATCGTCGTCATCAGAATTGGGCGAAGACGGATGCGATTGCCCTCGAGAATCGCCTCCCTTCGCTCCATTCCCAGGGATCTGAGAGCGTTCATGTGATCGATTTGAAGGATGCCGTTTTTCTTGACGATCCCGAAGAGAACAAGAATGCCGAGCGATGAAAAGATGTTGACGGACTGGTCGAATACGACAATCGAGAGCAGAGCAAACGGAACGGTCATGGGCAGGGCCAACAGGATCGTGATCGGGTGAATCCAGCTCTCGAACTGAGCTGCCAGGATCAGGTACATGAAGATAGCCGAGAGCACGAATGCAATGAGAAAGTTGACGGCAGCCTTGCCCTGCTCACTCGACTTGCCAGTGAGACCAAAGGAGTATCCCGGCGGCATGTCAAAACCCAAAGTCGCCTCAGTGAGCGCATCGATGATCGTCTGCTGCGAATATCCGGGTAGGACGTTGGCGAGCACCATGACCTGGCGCTGCCGACCGATGCGGTTGACAAGGGAAGGCCCTTCGCCTTCTTGAAGCGCAACCACATCCTCAAGCTTGACCGTGCCCAACTTGAGCGACGGCACCTCGGCTTGCCGGATGGATTCGATACTCATTCGATCTTCGGCCTGGGCGCGCACGTGAACCTCGTATTGCTCGCCGCCCTCGTAATAGTCAGTTACCTCCTGGCCGCCTACGAGTACGTTGAGAGTCGTGGCGACGTCGAGCACACGAACACCGAGATCAGCGGCCTTGGCGCGATCGATGCGCACACCGAGCTCTGGTTTACCAAGAACCAGATTGGAATCAGCATCGACCGCGCCAGGCAAATCTTCGAGCATCTTCAGCAAGGCCTCGGAATATTTTGCCAGATTCTCGAGATCTGGACCACCGATCCAGAACTGGATATCAGCGTTGGTACCACCGCCAATCGCTGCGATCTTCGAAACCTGATTGCGCAAATTGAGGGAAGCATACTGAGGGAGGATGCCCTTGCGGACCATATCCATAACCTGAAACTGGGACACATCCCGTTGGGCGACATCGACGAGCTTGACCATGACCTTGCCGAGGTTGCGGGTTTTCTGGGGGTCGT
>JAOZTQ010000221.1 GCA_029939085.1 Candidatus Nanopelagicales bacterium | reverse complement strand
CGCCGATCGCCATGAAGCTTTTTCCGTTCCACTCTTCTTTCCACCATTGCGCCGCAGCCCGGGAGACCGATACCCCCTCAGCGTCAGGTTTGGTCGGCACTAGTTGGGGGAACATGCGTACCCCAGCCTTGTACTTCGGCCCCGGGAATGGAGCGTCATAGGCAGCGACTTCCGCCTCAGTGAGTTGCGGTACCGAGCGACGCATGAGGTTGGCCACGTCGAAGTCGGGGTTGTTAGCGACATACTCCCGCCATGCCAGGAAACCCGGTCCAGGCGTTGATCCGACCCCGAGACCGGTATTCATGATCAGCAGTCGATCTACAAGTTCCGGGAGGTCAACCGGAAGGGTCAGGCCAAGGAGCCCACCCCAGTCCTGGACGACGAGAGTTACGTCCCGCAGCTCGAGCTCAGCCACGAAGCCCAAAAGGCTTCGGCGATGTTTGTCGAATGTGTACCAGCCATCGCTAACTGGTTTGTCACTGCGACCAAAACCGAAGAAGTCAGGAGCCACTACCCGGTAACCCTTATCCAGAAAGATGGGAATCATCTTTCTATAGAGATAGGACCAGGTGGGTTCCCCGTGGAGACACAACACCACCGGCGCGGTCTTGGGGCCCTCATCTATAAAGGCCATGCGCATACTCGGGAAGGCAGGCAAGTCCGTGAGATATTGCGGCTCGTACGGGAATCCAGGCAAGTCAGTGAAGCGGTCGTCCGGGGTCCGCAAGATGGTGTCGGTCATGTGAGCAGTCTGACAACTTCTCAGCCCGACTGCCATAGGCCAGTTCGTATCTTTCCCGGTGCTTGCCCGCCTGGAACGTTTTCCCGGCTTAGGAACCTATTTGGTTTGGCTGGAAACGGTTTCTTGGCCGGTTTGGCCGGCCTCAGCTGCGGCGGTGCCTTCGTCCTCAACCTTGATCTCGGGGAGTATCCGATGCAGCCAGCCCGGGAGCCACCAGTTGGCCCGGCCGAAGCCGAACATAAGCGAGGGCACAATGACGAGACGAACTATGAAGGCATCGAAAAGCACGGCGGTGGCGAGTGCTAAGCCAAAGAGTTTGATGGTTGAGTCGTTACTCAAAACGAATGCGCCAAAGACGCTGAACATGATCGCTGCCGCAATGGCCACCACCCGGCCTGATGATGCCAGTCCTCGCCGGATTGCCTTCTTGTTCTCGCCGGTGACGGACCATTCCTCTTGCATTCGGCTGACCAGGAAGACCTGGTAGTCCATAGAAAGTCCAAACAGAATGGCGAAGACCATGATTGGTAAGAAGGGAATGATGGGTCCGGTTCCAGCAATTCCCACTAGATTTGCCAGCCAACCCCATTCGAATACCGCGACCGTTACGCCGAGTGCGGCACCAAACGACAGCAAACTTGTCATAGCACCGGTCAAGGGGACCAACAGTGATCGGAAAAGGACTACGAGAGTCAGGAACCCCAGCCCGATGACGACGAGAAGGAAAAGCGGTAATGCATCGGTGAGCACAGTAGTGAAATCCGAAGTGATCGCTTGTGTGCCACCGACATAAGCCTGGGCTTTGAGTAAGGATTCCGCATCTGGAATCTGGAATGTGCGTAGCTCCTTGAGCAGCGCATTGGTTTTCGGATCTTGTGGTCCGGTGGTCGGGACCACCTGCATGGGAGTAATCGTTTGCTTCGGATCCATCGGGTAGGCGACGGCGGCCGCCACACCGGAATCGCCAGCGATGATGGCAGCGAATTCCTGCGCGGTGACATTGTCACCGGCCTTATCGGTTTCGAGGGCCACGATGAAGGGACCGTTAACTCCCGGCCCGAACCCTTCGCTTACTAGGTCGTAAGCCGTGCGCTGTGGTGACCCTTCGGGCTTTCCGCTGTCATCTGGGAAACCGAGAGTGAGCGAAAGCAGCGGTGACGCAACGACGAGCAAGACTACGAAACCCATTGCCCCAGCGATTTTGTAGCGTTTTTCCAGCCACACTCCGTACCGGGCGAACGGACCTCGATCGGGGTCGTACGTCTTTGGTTTACGAGCCCACGGCATCTTGATCGCGAATGCCTTATGTCCTAGCAGTGAAAGTACGGCGGGCAAGAGGATGGTGGCGCCGATCATCATGATGATGACCGTGGCGGCTGCTGCAACTGCGAGGCCGTAGAAGAACTCGATTCCCAGCACGAAGAGCCCGAGCAACGCGATTACAACCGTTATGGCGGCGAACAGCACAGCTCGTCCTGCGGTGCGGACTGCTTCCAGGGCTGCGTCGCGAGGTTCCGATCCTCCGTCCAGTGATTGCTTATGACGATTGATTACAAAGAGCGCATAGTCGATGCCGACGGCAAGACCGATCATTGCCGCGAGTTGGGGCGCGAACTCCGCAACACTGAAAACGTTAGCGGTCAACTGCACTACCGATTGCCCGACCGTTAGTGAAATGACCGCTGACAGTACCGGCAGGAATGCACCAACCAGCGAGCCGAAAGCAAATAGCAGGATGAACAGGGCGACGATGATGCCGATGGCTTCGCTGCTGGGTGGCTGTTGACTTGCGTACTCGAGAGCATCCCCGTTAGCTCCGACAGTTAGTCCGTCAGTGGCGTTTGCGGTGTCGACGATATCGAGGATCGCGTTGGCGTCATCAGCGTTAATGTCCTCGGGATCGCCGGAAAAGATAACAGTGGCATAGGCAACCTTGCCATCGACGCTAGTTCCGGACGGACCGGTTGCTGCCTGGACTCTTTTCTGTTCGGGTGTTGGGTTTTGAGCCTTTTCGAGCAACTCCCCCTTAGTCTCTTCTTCGGCGGCCTCCTCTGGGCTAGACGGTGTCTTTTGGGCTTCCTGCTCAAGAGATTTTTTGACGGATTCCTCAATCGATTTCGCCTGTTTTTCCGCTGCGGCCGTGTCAGGGCAATCTGAGCCTTCCGGTGGACCCAGCGGTCCAATAACGCATGCCACTCCTGGCACTTTTGCCGCATCGCTGAGGGTTGTGGACATCGTGGCAGCGACATCCTTATCTGTGGCCGAACCCTTTTCGGGACTCCAGACAATCCGGGCAGTAGCCGCGGTGAGTGATCCCCCACCGCCCGGGACCTGTTCCAATAATTCCTGAGCCTTCTCCGACTCAGTATCAGGTAGCGAGAATGAGTTATTGAACGTTCCACCGAAGTTCATTGCCAGGATGATGATTGCGGCGGCGCACGCAACCCAGGTCAAGATTGCAGACTTCGGATGGTTGACGGCCCAACGAGATAGCGGTCCCACGGCGAATCCACTCCTTTTCGACGCTATCCACCGTACGGGTTTACGAGA
>JAOZTQ010000220.1 GCA_029939085.1 Candidatus Nanopelagicales bacterium | reverse complement strand
GGCTTGATCAGCAAGAGGTTGACGAAGTAACTGACTCACTTGCTGCTGCCCCAGGTTTAGTCCATGGCAGCGATTGTGGCCTGCTGACGCAACGTTTGGCGGCGGTGGAACGAGGCGAATCTTTTGTCTTGACTGCGGGGGACTGTGCCGAGACCTTTAGTGCGAATACCACTGAGTCGTTGCGGGCCCGGTTGCGTACCGTGCTGCAGATGGCCGTGGTCCTGACCTACGGCGGCTCGCTCCCGGTTGTGAAAATCGGCAGGATGGCTGGGCAGTATTTCAAGCCGCGCAGTAAGCCAGTTGAGTCTCGAGACGGTATTGAGCTTCCCTCCTACTACGGTGACGCCGTGAATCACCTGCCATTTGAAGCGGCAGCGCGTCGACCGGATCCACGTCGTATGTTGGGGGTTTACCGCGCGAGTGGGGCGGCCTTAAACCTCATTAGATCTTTTACACAAGATGGTGGTGCTGATCTACGCCAGGTTCAGATGTGGAATCGAGACTTCGTTCGCAACTCGCCAGCCGGTCAACGGTATGAACAACTCGCAGCAGATATTGAACGGGCGCTGGACTTTATGCATGCCTGCGGCGCCGACCCGGCTGAGTTCCAGCGCGTTGAGTTTTTTGTCGGTCACGAGGCAATGTCGCTTGACTATGAGCGAGCGATGGTTCGAACTGACCCCTTGACCGGTCAGGTCTTCGGATCCTCGGGTCACTTCCTGTGGGTCGGAGAGCGGACGCGTCAGCTGTCTGGTGCGCACGTCGATTTTGCTGCAAGAATCTCCAATCCGATCGGGGTTAAGCTCGGTCCGACCGCGGAACCGGACGAGGTAGTAGAACTGGTACGTGCTTTAGATCCGCAGCAAATCCCGGGGCGGTTGACGCTCATAACCCGGATGGGGGCGGAAAACGTTCAAGAGAGATTACCGGGCATCGTATCGGCGGTGACGGCTGCCAAACTGCCGGTTATCTGGGTATGTGACCCCATGCATGGCAATACCAAAGAGGCGCCTTCGGGTCACAAAACTAGATTCTTTGACGATGTCGTTTCGGAAGTAAGAGACTTCTTCGCGGTTCATCGTAATCTGGCAACTCATCCAGGGGGTCTGCACGTGGAGCTGACTGGCGACGACGTCACGGAATGTATTGGTGGCACACAAGGAGTTGCCGAAGCAGATCTGGGTAACCGATACGAAACCGCTTGCGACCCCAGGCTGAACCGTGAGCAATCTTTAGAACTGTCGTTCATGGTGGCGGAGATGCTCGCCGCGGATTGACGCTCTACGCCGATGGCGCTGAGTAAGAGCGGCCAACAAGGCTTGCCATAAGGTGCAACGACTCTGTCATCCCGACTAGATCTTCTGCGGCCAGGGCCTGGGCGCCATCGACTCGCGCTAATTCCGGATGTGGATGAACATCAACCAAGAGACCATCGGCACCCACCGCTACGGCGGCTCGCGACAGCGGCTCGACGAGCTCCTTGCGACCACCCGAATGACTCGGATCGACTACGACGGGCAGATGAGAAAGTGCTTGAGCGACCGGGACAGCAGCAATGTCGAGGGTGTTTCTCGTAGCTGTTTCGAAAGTTCGAATTCCACGCTCACAGAGCACGATGTCTAGATTGCCTCGCTGCGCCACGTATTCGGCCGCCATTAACCATTCTTCGATCGTGGCGCTCATACCGCGCTTGAGTAAAACGGGTTTCCCGGCGCTGCCTGCAGCCTGGAGCAGGGCGAAGTTCGCCATGTTGCGAGTTCCGATCTGCAACATGTCTGCATATTCCGCCACGATCTCGACATCCGCAGCGTCTACGACTTCGGTGACTATTGGCAAACCGATTTCCGAGCGGACGTCTGCCAGTATCTGTAACCCTGCCGGCCCAAGGCCTTGAAATGCGTATGGTGATGTCCGCGGTTTATAGGCACCACCCCGAAGTACGGTAGCTCCGAGTTGCCGCGCTAGTTGAGCCGCCTGAAGTGTTTGTTCATCCGTTTCCACTGCGCAGGGACCGGCCATAACCGTGAGCACTCCTGGCCCGATAGGAGTCCGGATATCACCGTGACCGAGCCAGACCGTCGACCGGTCAGGGTGATGATCACGTGAGACTAGTTTGTATGGCGTGGAAATACGTACCGTGTGATCAACCCCGGGCATACCGTCCAAACCAAGATCTCCGAAATGATCGAGGTCACCGATCAGCCCAATGATTGTTCGACTTTCGCCGCGGGATATGAAAGCTTCACCGCCGGCGCCGGTCACCCGATCAGCAACGTCAGAGACCTGAGCCTCTGTAGCGGCGGCATGCATGACAACAACCATTGTGGACTTTCCTGTGATTACGGAGACTCTAGGTTACTCGTAGCAGTTGGACCAGTTGGACTACTTAGGTAAGCAGATTCGATACCTGGCCGAACTGCAGACTCTGCCCTGGGGCCTCGCTATTTCGCGGCAGCCTTGCCCAAGTTACGGATCGTGAAGGCTCGGACAATGTCGATGATGCCGGACATCAAAGCCCAAGCACCCGCGAAGATGAGTAACGTATAAGCCCTTTCCAACAGGAACTGGCCGGAAACCCAGAATGCAATACCCAACATGAGAATGCCTGCGATGAGTCCCAGCCACCAGAGTTCACTCTGTTGCTTGGTAATAAAGGCCTCCATGATCCAGATAATCCCGATCAGGAGAAATAGGAAACCGAGGGAATCGGCAAGTGCCAGAAAAGTCTCGCCTGGATTGAAGACCGCCCACAGGCCTGCAAGGAGTAGTAATACGCCAAACACGATCCATAGGATCTTCCAGCCACCTGGCGTAGCCGCGGCCATTACAAAGTTTTGGAGGCCGGTAAAGATAAACATTAGGCCCACAATGAGCCCCACAGTCACCACCGAATCCGTATCGATTTGCAGGACCACTAGGGCGATGATGAGCCAGGCTATGCCAGTCACGAGGTACAGCCACCAGAACTTTCCAATGAAAGTTATTTCTTCTGAAACCTCTGCCGTCTCTTGTGCTTGCGACACGATATTCCTTTCGGCATTGACCGACTCGAGCCGGACATACCCAAGTCCTAGCGGGAACAGTGGGTCAGTTGGGTGAGGCGCGCCGGGATCAGAAGACGCTAATCGTGATTGTGCTCCCAGCGGGGGCAAGCGATCCGGCATCAGGATCAGTTTCAAAAACTCGATCTAGTGGTGTGACGATGCCTTCGGATATCTCTACCTTAAATCCGGCGGCTTCCAACTCACTGACTGCTTCTTCCCGGGGTAAATCGACAACATCGGGTACTTCGACCGGAGGCG
>JAOZTQ010000219.1 GCA_029939085.1 Candidatus Nanopelagicales bacterium | reverse complement strand
ACCTTGGGTGACACCATCGTTGATGATCGCGTTGAGAACCCGGTTGAGGCCTTTGAGACTGAAGAGACTCGTCACCTGTTGGGTGAGGCTGTTTCAACCCTTAATGAACGCGAGAAAATCGTCATTTCGTTGTACTACTACGAGGGCATGACCTTGAGCGAGATTGGTCAAGTACTTGGCGTGACGGAAAGTAGATCAAGTCAGCTCCATACCCGTGCGGTCATGCAGCTGCGCGGCAAGCTTGCGGAAATGAGTTCCTAGGATCTGTGCCCAGGAGTCTCGGGCGTTCATATTTCCCCAGATCGCAAACTGTTCGACCTTTTCCTTAACGGTGCCGATTTATTTGAGTTGTGTTTTTCCGGATAGATGTCGGCGCCCTGGTGCTAGCTACAGTTCTGTTTACTCTCAGCTCGCCGGTAGCCGCCTTGTCTTCGACGCCAGACAGCATGACGCAGGATCCACGAGATAACCGACGTTATCCAGTTTCCGGAGAGCTGCTGCAAGACTTCGCACCCCCCAATGCCGATTGGTTACCAGGACATCGCGGTATCGACCTAGCGGCATCGACTGGAACCCCTGTTTTCGTGCCAGCCTCGGGAGTTGTCAGCTTCGTCGGGGAAGTCGCTGGCACGCCGGTCGTGACGATCGATCACGGGCTGATGAGATCCACTTTCCAGCCGGTTAAATCTGAACTGAATGAGGGGACTCCGGTCCGAAGCGGGAGAAAGTTAGGGGTTATCGCAGCCGATGGTGGCCACTGCGCAGCTCGATGCTTGCACTGGGGGTTACTCATTGAAGAACAATATTTAGACCCCCGACTGCTTATCGAGCGAGTCCGCGTGAGGTTGGTTCCGGAAGACTTCTAAACAGCGTTACACTGTGATCACCGGTGCAAGCCGGAATTCGCGTGCTCCATCAGATTAACTACTGTCGGTCCCTCGGGAAAGTAGTTATCGGAGTACTAGGGACTCGAGCAAGTCGTTCGGGTCAAAACCGACCGCGCCGCCTTGCGGCGCCGAAAGGACGTGCCGTGGCTGTCGTCACAATGCGTCAGTTGCTTGAGTCAGGAGTCCACTTCGGGCACCAGACTCGGCGCTGGAATCCAAAAATGAAGCGCTTCATTCTTACGGAGCGCAATGGCATTTACATCATCGATCTTGAGGGTTCGCTCTCGCATATAGATCGTGCCTATGAATTCGTTCGAGAAACTGTGGCCCACGGCGGCTCCGTGCTGTTTGTTGGGACTAAGAAGCAGGCGCAAGAGAGCGTTTCGCAACAGGCAACTCGCGTAGGTATGCCCTACGTAAACAATCGTTGGCTTGGCGGAATGTTGACCAACTTCGGCACAGTTCACCAGCGGCTGGAGCGCCTCAAAGAACTCGAAGATATGGACTTTGATGACGTGGCTGGTTCGGGACTCACCAAAAAAGAGTTGCTATCGCTACGCCGGGAAAAGGACAAGCTCGAAGCGACCCTCGGTGGAATCCGGCACATGGAGAAAGTTCCCAGTGCAGTGTGGGTTGTCGACAGCAACAAAGAACACATCGCGGTCAAAGAAGCCAGAAAACTGGGAATCCCAGTGATCTCTATTCTCGATACAAACTGTGATCCTGATGAGGTCGACTACCCCGTCCCAGGAAATGACGATGCAATGCGGTCAGTTGCGCTACTGACCCGAGTTATTGCAGACGCAGTAGCCGACGGACTCCAGCAACGTGCAAAGGCCGCAAGCGGCGATGAGTCAGAACCACTGGCCGAGTGGGAAAAAGAAATCCTGGACTCTTCGGAAAAGAAGGCTGAGGCTGCAGCGCCGGAAACAGCCGTTGAGGGCGA
Source organism: Candidatus Nanopelagicales bacterium (assembly GCA_029939085.1). GTDB lineage: Bacteria > Actinomycetota > Actinomycetes > S36-B12. The sequence continues at coordinate 1,479 of JAOZTQ010000219.1, read as the reverse complement.
CGCAGCTGCAGAAGAAGCGAAGGCGGAAGCCACTGCGGTAGAGGAAGTTGCTGCGGCTGAAGCAGCAACCGTCGAGGCGGCTGCTGCTGAAGTGGCAACTGAGGAATCTGCTGCGGCTGCGGAAAAAGCCGCCGAGGCCGCTACAGCCGAAAAATAGCCCAAACCTAAGTACGGAGAGAAGAATCATGGCCATAACTGCTGCAGACGTAAAGAAGCTCCGCGATCTCACCGGGGCCGGCATGATGGAGTGCAAGAAAGCACTGACCGAGGCCGATGGTGACCTTGATCAGGCGGTCGAGGCCCTACGTATTTCCGGAGCAGCCAAAGCTGCTAAGCGGGGTGCTGAACGGACAGCGAGCAACGGTGTCGTAGCTGGAAGCGGCAATGCCCTTGTGGAACTACGTTGCGAGACTGACTTCGTTGCAAAGAATGCAGATTTTGTCGCGCTTGCTAGTGAGCTGGCTGCCGCAGCAGACGCTGCCAACCCGGCCAGTGACGCTGAGTTCGCTGAACTGACCTTGTCGAGCGGTAAGTCTGCTGCAGAAACAGTGTCAGACCTCTCTGGCATCATCGGTGAGAAGTTGGAACTAGGTCGCTACGCAGTGCTGAAGGGTGATGTAGTTTCCTACTTGCATAGCCGCTCGGCTGACTTGCCACCCAGTATTGGGGTTTTGGTCTCCTACACCGGGGATGCAGCAGCGGCAAAATCAGTGGCTTTGCAGATTGCGGCGATGAAGCCACGTTTCTTAACCAGCGATGAAGTCCCACAGGACGTGGTCGATAATGAGCGCCGGATTGCAGAAGCCACTGCGCGCGAAGAGGGAAAGCCGGAAAAGGCAATGCCGAACATCATCGAAGGGCGACTAAAGGGGTTCTTCAAAGAGAGCGTTCTTTTGGATCAGCCGTCGGTTCAGGAAAGCAAAAAGACGGTAGCTCAGGTGCTGGATGCAGCCGGAACGAACCTCTCTGAGTTTGCGCTCATCGAGGTCGGCAAGGCCTGAGTTTATCCATGGCTAGCGATCATTCTGAGAAAGATTCAACCGAGTCTGGGCAGTTATGGCCGGGTACACCCGTTGGCGGTTTTGGGCGGGTCCTGCTGAAACTTTCCGGTGAGGCTTTTGCCGGTGATGGCGGTCTAGGCGTCGATCCCGATGTAGTCCGCTCCATAGCTCGCCAGATCGTGGATGTCGTCAACAACGGCACTGAAGTAGCGGTCGTTATCGGTGGTGGAAACTATTTTCGAGGTGCTGAGTTATCCGAGCACGGGATGGAGCGTGCCCGAGCTGATTACATGGGGATGTTGGGCACCGTTATGAACTGCCTCGCGTTACAAGATTTCTGCGAAAAGCAGGGAGTTGATACGCGAGTGCAGACTGCTATTTCAATGGGACAAGTCGCCGAACCGTACGTTCCACGTCGTGCCCAGCGGCATCTGGATACGGGTCGTGGGGTTATGTTCGGAGCGGGTTTGGGCGCGCC
>JAOZTQ010000218.1 GCA_029939085.1 Candidatus Nanopelagicales bacterium | reverse complement strand
CCACAAACGTCCGTCCAATGTGACGGCAGGTTCCAGGGGAACGCGTCGCATCGACGGGTTCCCCTGGAACCCCTAACCCGGTTTGTCCCGGCCCACAAACTTCACACCACATTGCATCCGATTTACCGGGCGTCTTGTCGACCTGACAAAGGCGCCCATTTTGTGTGTGCTCACATGAAGTCGTCCGCGATCGCTATTGCCGCTTGGCACATTGAGTATTTTCCGCCGCAAACAACTTCACACGAAGCCAGAATGATGGTTTCGCGGGCGGCCCATCATCCAACGTTGCTGGTTTGAAATCGGCCACAGCGGGTACACCTTAAGCATGAAAACCCATAGTTCTACGGGACCCACGAAGAGTCTCGTCGCCGCCATCGGTCTCACCGCTGTCGTTGTAGTCGGTTTTCACGGGGCCTCCGCCGCAAATACAGCCCAGGATTCCGCGAACTTCCAACAGATGCCGCCAGCTGCCGCCAGCGTGAAACTTCCCTGACCGACAGGACAGACGTCTCGAACAGTCGTTAGTCCGATCACGGACCAGCTGTGAAGTTAGACCTTGGGGTGCGCCAGAAAGACCAACATCCCCTACCACGCTCACGGATGATCTCCGTCGTGGGATGTTTCGCCGCAGACTCAACCCGACTATGCCCAAATGGCCTAGGGTCGAGACGTGCCCAGAAAAGGAACGTACCGACCTTTTCTGATCGCGGTCGTCGCATTGCTGGCCTTTGCTCTGCTATTTGTTATCGCCGGCCTTAACGGCTGGTGGGAACCCGCCTCAAATGAAAAGGCAATTGGTGAGGCTTCTAGATGGTGTGAACGCGTCTCCCCCGGCATCATGCGCGAACCCATCAACTCATTGGGAAATCTAGCCTTTGTTGTCTCGGGCTTAATCATGCTGCTGGTGCTGGCTCGCGATACGAAGCACGAGAAGTCACGAGTTAACCCGTTCATCGGCAATCAACCAATCGCATTGCTCTATGCCGGTGCCACCATCTATTTGGGGCCAGGATCCATGCTGATGCATGGCAGCAACACTGTGTTTGGCGCCTGGGCTGACAACTTATCGATGGTGATGTACATCCTCATCCCTTGGATCTACAACCTCACCATTATGGGCCGGTGGCGGGATCGCACTTTCTTCGTCACCTACGGTCTCGTCGTAGCCGGCTTTGCGATCGGATACTGGTTCTTCGGATCAGGTCTAGGTGTCAACCTTGACCTCTTCGGTGTCTCCATTGCGTTGTGGTTGATTTCGGAGTTGCTCTACCGATTCTGGTCCCAGCCACTGCGCTGGTTGTCAGGACTTCTTGGCTTCGTTATCGCCGCGGTTTTTGGGATCACTCCGGCGGATATGCTGGCGGATCCGTGGGAGCACTGGTGGGTCATCTTGTTCTGGTTACCGGGACTCGCAGCGACAACGGCACCAGACTCACACCGCCGCTATTGGCCATGGTTTCCCGCCGGCGTCATAGCGTTCTTATCGGCTTACGCCGTGTGGACCACCGGAGTCCCTGATCATCACTCATGCGATCCCGATGGGCTCTTTCAGGCCCATGCGGTGTGGCATCTGTTAACTGCTGCCGCCACCTGGTTTTTCTTCCTGTTCCTGCGCACACAACGGCCATCGACTTCCGACTCGGACAACTCGAAGTCGGACAGCGACTTGACTTAAGGCACACCTAGCCACGCGCACCAGACCATCACAATCACCTAACTCCATAGCGACGGAACCACACTTCGCCTAAGTTGACACCATGAGTTTTCGGCGGATCGCGGTATTTGTCGTGGTACTAGTTGCAGCGATCATCGTACTCGTAGGTCTGGCCGTGATTATTGGCTATGAAAATACCGCGCGCGAGCGGCAAGAAGCGTTAGATCCCTTCTACACCCCGCCGGATCCCATACCGCAGGAACTAGGCACCGTGATCCGAACCGAGCCCATGGATATCGAAGTACCCGATGGTTCCGCCATCAGAATGCTTTATGTGTCAGAGCGGCCCAGTGGAGAGCGGGCTGTCTCTGGTGGCATGGTCTTCATCCCAGATGCACCCCCAGCCAAAAAAGATAAGGCACGTAGTGTCGTCGCCTACGCCCACGGCACCGGTGGACTAGGCGAAGCTTGTGCTCCTTCACGTTCCAACAATCCGACCAACGGGATGGACGGCTGGCTGGGATTGATGATGAGGCAAGGCTGGGTAGTCGCCGCAACTGACTACGTCGGGATCGGAACACCCGGACCAAATCAATATCTCATCGCTCAAGCCGAAGTACGTGATGTGGTCAACTCAGTCCGAGCAGTTCAAAACATCGAGGATGCTGGCGCGGGGAGTCAGTACACCACCTTCGGTCACTCGCAGGGTGGTCATTCGGCAGTTTGGGCGGGGACTCTCGCGGAAAAGTATGCGCCAGGCATAGATCTTCTTGGTGTGGCGGCGGCTGCACCGGCTCTTAACCTGGAGCCCATAGCAGCAGCCCAGTGGCAGACACCGGTCGGCTGGGTCATCGGAGCGGATCTCATCGAGTCTTACCCGACTTACTACTCGGGTCTGCCGACCGAATCGCTCCTGACTCAGACCGGTAAGGACGTGAGAGAGCGCCTTACTGATGAATGCGTCCTACCCGCGGGGTTGGAAGCACTTGTCCGTGACGATCTGGGACAACAGTTCTTCTCCCGCTCGCCAGCGTCTGTGGAATCGTGGCGAAAAGCCCTCCTAGAGCAAACCCCTGAACCGTTACCCGACACCATGCCGATGTTCATGGCCCAAGGCACGGCCGACAAGGTGGTGCTGCCTTGGCCAAATGCGATTATTCAAGATAAGTGGTGCAAGGCCGGTAGCGACCTCACGACCCTGTGGTTAGCCGGCACTAACCATCAGGGTGCGGCGGAAGTCTCCGGACCCGCCGTTGTGGAATGGCTGGCACAACGATTCCAAGGCAAGCCGACGAATCCAAACTGCGATTTTCCCCCTCCAGTAGCGCCGAAAGATCCCGGTACCCCTAGCTGATCGCGATATTGCCCTGCTATTCGTTTCTCATCACTAGTCCGTGACATCGAGCATGACGCGAGGACCCCAGTACCGACTTCTAGGGGTAGAACGTCCGGTGCTAGCGTTATTTATCTGATCGTTTGTTGTCAATTAAAGGGTGGGCTAAAAATGATCAAGGAATTTCGGGAATTCATTATGCGGGGCAATGTTGTTGACCTCGCAGTAGCAGTAGTGATCGGTGCAGCATTTGGTGCCGTTGTCACCTCGCTGGTAGAGAACCTCATTGAGCCTCTCATCGCACTAATTTTTGGAAAACCAAACTTCGACGATT
>JAOZTQ010000025.1:9636-11888 GCA_029939085.1 Candidatus Nanopelagicales bacterium | reverse complement strand
CTGTAGATCATTGCTCAGCGCCTTGCCTAATGCATCCGCATCACCGGTGCGCACCGCACGCAGAACGTCATCGGCGATCTCTGGCTCTGGTACAGCTTCATCGGACCGTAATCGATCGATTTCGGCGTAGACCTTGGGCGTAGCGAGTTCTCCGTCTGATAAGGCAAGAACCCAATGGAATGAGCCCCGGGTCATGGCGGAGGCAATTTGTTCGCCGCGTCCGCGGCCCACTGCGGTTCCACCGACCAGGGCAAACGGAACGTCGGATCCCAGTTCCGCCGCAAGCGGGATCAAGTCATCTTCGGTGCCCCAAAGGGCCGCGCAACCCACTAAGACAGCTGCCGCATCAGCACTACCCCCCGCCATCCCACCCGCGACCGGGATGCCTTTGTCGATTTCAATATCCACATCAGGTTCATGGTGAGAACGTGCGGCGATGAGCTCCGCCGCTTGCCAGGCAAGATTGTGTCGATCAGCCGGAACTTGGTTGGCCTGACTGCCAGAGACCGTTAAGCGCACCCCGGCCCCATCGGATCTTTCCCGCAGTGTGACCGTGTCGTACAGCGAGAGGGCCTGGAAAACCGTGGCAAGAGTATGAAAACCGTCGTCACCGAGCGGCCCGACCGCAAGGCTGAGGTTGATCTTGGCGGGTACCCGCACCTGCAATGAACCTGGCATTTCACTCGAGACTAGAACCCGTCGCCTCAGAAATCGATTCGGCAAGCCGACAGAAATCAGTAAGTTCCAGATCTTCGGGTCGCGCCGTGGGTTCAACAGCTGCCTGCTCTAATGCTTCAGCCGCCGGTGTTCGCCCAAAGGCACCACCCAGCGTGGCTCGTATCATTTTGCGCCGCTGCGCGAACAACAAATCGATCACGCGGAACACCTCAGTCCGTGATGCGGAAGTCGCAGGCGGTGGGGTGCAGTCGATTCGGATCAAACCACTATCCACCCGCGGCACCGGCCAAAAGACGGCTGGAGCGACCGTTCCTACCCGGGTCGCTCGACCGAACCAGGCAGTTTTGACACTAGGGACTCCATAGGCTTTCGATCCAGATGTCGCTGCCAACCGATCGGCTACCTCTAACTGCACCATGACCAGACATCGCTGAATCGACGGAAACTCTACTAAGCAGTGCAACAACACGGGTACCGCGACGTTATAAGGCAAATTCGCCACAAGCGCGACCGGATTTCCGACTGTGGAATCCAAGGTCAGTGCGTCAGCGGTGATCACCCGCAACTGCTCAACTCGGTCTGGACTTAACCGCATTACAGTCTCCGGAAGCACGGCGGCCAGTCGAGGATCCACTTCGACCGCGACCACATCGTGGCCTGCATCGAGTAAGCCCAGGGTTAGGCTGCCCAAACCCGGCCCTACCTCTAGTACCGGACCTTCATCGGGAAGTTCCGCGAGCCGCACGATGCGACGAATCGTGTTGCCGTCGACCACGAAGTTTTGGCCGCGGGCTTTGCTGGGACGGATATCTTCCGCGGCCGCGAGTCGCCGAATCTCAGCCGCACCCAGCAATGTCATCCGGTGAATCCCGCCGGCATGCGAAAGGCGCGCAAAGTGTTGTCTCGCAACGTTCGACACAGTTCATCCAGCGGCATCTCAATCTCGTGTGCCATTGCACGAACCGTGTGTGGCATCAAATAGGAGGCATTTGGTCGGCCTCGCTGCGGGGCAGGAGTCAAAAAAGGAGCGTCAGTCTCAACCAATATTTGGGCTGGATCAGCTACCGAAAGCGCTTTCCGCAGTTCGGGCGCATTGCGGAAGGTCACAACGCCTGGGAACGACAAGAACCACCCAGCCTCGGAACACACTTTTGCCATCTCGGCATCACCACTGAAGCAATGGAATACGACTCGCTCTGGCAAATCCTCGCTCGCAAGAATCCGCAAGACCGCATCGTGTGCATCGCGGTCATGGATCACCAAGGTCCGATTTGTAGCCTTCGCTAGGGCAATATGCTCGCGGAACGATATTTCCTGATCGGTTCGTCCTGACTCATCGGTCCGATAGAAATCCATACCGGTCTCTCCCACCGCAACGACATCGGGGAGCTCAGCCAGTTCGGCAAGTCGAGCAAGTTGCTGATCTAACTGCCCGGATTGCCGAACTTCTGGTGCCTCATTCGGGTGCACTGCTACAGCGGCCACCACATTTGACTCCTGTTGCGCCAACATCACGGCACGTTCCGAGGAGGTTAAATCCACTCCCACTTGAACAATGCCGGTCACTCCAACTC
>JAOZTQ010000025.1:0-9626 GCA_029939085.1 Candidatus Nanopelagicales bacterium | reverse complement strand
TGCACTGCTACAGCGGCCACCACATTTGACTCCTGTTGCGCCAACATCACGGCATGCTCCGAAGAAACCAAATCCACTCCGACTTGAACTATGCCGGTCACTCCAACTGCCGCAGCCGCCGTAAGCGCCTCCGCGGGACTTAATCCGCTGTACTCCTCAGTAATGTCGAGGTGACAATGAGAGTCGATCACTGACGCCGGAAGCGGATCCGGCGCCGCGACCGGCAGATCAGCGACCGTCATGCCGAATCTTCTCCATCGCCCTCCTCGGGCAAGCGGGGGAACAATGGCTCTGTTTTGGTGATCTTGGTACCAGGCGGCAGCACTTCCCAACCCAGATCAGTCACGTTCTGATCTGCCAGCGGTCCGAGCGCCTCGGGGCCACCGAGCGATCCCCATAGGATTTCGGTGGCTTTCGGCATTATCGGGTGATACAAAACAGCGATCGCCCGAAGGCTGTCTGCGATCGTGTACAGGACTGTTGCCAAGCGGGCACGTTGCTCGGGATCTTTTGCCAGAACCCACGGCTGCTCATCCGTAACGTAACCATTGACCGCATCTACGAAATGACGGATCTCTGTCAACGCCTTACTGAAGTCCAACGTCAACATGGCCGCATCAGCATCTGCGGTGCAGTTAGCAAGATGATCTTGCAAAGCTAGATCAGTATTTGTGTAACCAGCTGGAGCAGGCAACTCACCATCAAAGTATTTCCCGATCATTGCCGCCGAACGCGACGCTAGATTTCCCAATCCGTTCGCCAACTCTGCGGTGTAGCGGCTTCGCATATCTTCCCAAGAAAATGAACCGTCAGAACCGAAGTTAATCGCCCGCAGAAAGTAGTAGCGGAATGCATCAGAACCGAAGAAGTCGGTTATTTGTTCGGGTGATATCCCGGTCAACTTGGACTTACTCATTTTCTCGCCGCCCACGAGAAGCCAGCCATGTGCGAAAACCTGTTTCGGTAGCGGCAGCTCCGCAGCCATCAACATGGCCGGCCAATACACCGCGTGAAATCGAAGTATGTCCTTGCCAACGAGATGAACATCTGCCGGCCAAGTCGTTTCCAGCAGTTCAGACCGGCCACTATCGCCGTAACCGATTGCGGTGAGGTAGTTGAGTAAGGCATCAAACCAGACGTAGACAACTTGGTCCTCATCCCAGGGCAGCGGCACACCCCAGTTCACGCTTGATCGCGACATCGAAATGTCTTCGAGTCCACCTCTGATGAAGGCTACGACTTCGTTATAGGCACTGCGCGGCCCAATAGTTTCGGGATTCAACTGGTAGTAATCCAGAAGCGGATCGGTGAACTCCGACAACTTGAAGAACCAGTTCTCTTCTTCGAGCATCTCGACTGGTCGCTGGTGAATGGCACACAGTTGCTCACCATCTTTCTTACCTGGAATCAGGTCAGCCGGGAACTTGAACTCCTCACAGCCGACGCAGTAGGGACCCTCGTACTGCGCCGGGTAGACAAATCCTTTGTCCTTTAGGGTTTCCCAAAACTGTTGGACGCCCCGACGATGCCGCTCTTCGGTGGTCCGAATGAACTCGTCCGGCTCGGCATCGATAGTTTCCAGAACGGGACTCCAGTGGTCTTTGACCAGCCGGTCCACCCATTCGGTTGGCGTCATATCGTTCTCTTCCGCCTTTAGCTGCACCTTGGTGCCGTGCTCATCAGTTCCGGTGAGGAACATGACTGATTCCGCGCGTTGCCGGTGCCAGCGGGCAATTACATCGCCCGCCACCGTGGTGTAGGCGTGCCCGATGTGGGGGGCGTCATTGACGTAATAGATCGGGGTCGTGACGTAGAACGACTTGGACATGGGTTCCATCGTAGGGGTGTTGCCACTTGTGGCGCTGCTGCACTCCGAAGCCAGTCAGTTAATCGTGTGCTGCCCGGTAAACATCACGTCGGGATGCACCTGAGGTAGCCGCTACCTGGTCAACTGCATCTCGCCGAGACATTCCCGCTGTGACCAATGCAGCTACGCCAGCTCGCCAAGAGTCTGGATCGCCAATAATTGGCGACTCCGTTACTCCCGACAAGACAATCGTGACCTCTCCTTTGACCCCGGAGCTACTCCAAGTTCGCAACTCAGCCAGGGTGCCGCGAACCACCTCTTCATGAGTCTTGGTCAGCTCTCGACATACACACGCAAGTCGCTTTTCGCCGCAGACTGCTGCCAAATCGGCTAACAGGGCTTCGGTTCGACGCGGTGATTCGAACAGAACACTAGTTCGAGGTTCATGTGCAAGTTGACGGAGTCGTTCTTTGCGCTCTGAACCCTTCCGCGGCAAGAAACCTTCGAAACAGAACCGGTCAGCAGGTAGGCCCGAGACCGCTAAGGCAGCCAGAACTGCAGACGGCCCGGGTAAAACCGTCACGGCTATTTCTTCCGCAGCGCAAGCTGCAACGAGACGGTAGCCGGGGTCACTCACAACTGGCATTCCTGCGTCAGTCAGCAGCAGCACATCATCACCGGCCAACAGCCGCTGCAAGAACTGCTCGGTGCGCGATGCTTCATTTCCTGCGAAAAGCGAAACGATTTCGCCGTCCAGCTGCACCTGTAGGTCCTCTGCCAGCCTTCGAATTCGGCGAGTATCCTCAGCCGCAATCAGGTTCGCCGTCATCAAAGCCGAGACCAACCTGCTACTGGCATCCGCCGGATTGCCCAGGGGGGTTGCGGCGAGAGTAAGCGTGCCTGACATAGCGCAATGCTGACATGAACGACTCGTCGAGCGCCTGCGGTATGACCTATCGACTTCATCGCTCACATACGATGCAACTGTGACCAGCCTTCGCGACCGCGCTCTTGGGTGGGCCGGACCCCTCGCGGTAACCGCGTTAGGCGGATGGCTGCGACTACGCGATCTCGGCCATCCCAACGTTTTCGTCTTCGACGAGACGTACTACGCCAAGGACGCATATTCACTTTTGCAGTTCGGATATGAGCGTTCCGCTGTGGAAGATGTGGACGAGAAGATACTGAGTGCGACAGATCCCAGCACGGTAGAAATCTTTACGAGTGACGCGTCCTTCGTAGTGCATCCACCGGCAGGTAAATGGATCATCGCTTCAGGCGAAGCCATCTTCGGAATGAACCCGTATGGCTGGCGTATCGCCGTCGCCATCCTGGGCACGTTGAGCATCCTCATCCTCGCGCGTGCGGTGCGTCGCATGGTCGGCGGCGAAATCTGGGGGACCGTCGCCGGTCTGTTGCTTGCCATTGATGGCATGGCGATTGTCACGAGCAGAGTTGCCATTCTCGACGGTCTCCTAATGTTTTTTGTCTTGACTGCGTTCGCCTTGCTGCTGATTGATCGAGATCGATCCAGACACGGTGGCTGGTCCGGGCACTGGATTCGACCCTGGCGGTTAGCTGCTGCCGTCTCACTAGGTTTGGCCTGCAGCGTCAAATGGAGCGGATTGTGGTTCGTGATTGCGTTCGGTTTGCTTACGGTGGCCTGGGACGCGAGTCGACGCCATCGCTCTGGAACTCGCTGGCTGCGGGCCTGGCTGGGTGACGGCATCCCAGCGGCGATCACCATGCTGTCGGTTGCGTTCATCGTCTATCTACTCACCTGGTACGGCTGGTTTGCTAGTTCCGATGCCTGGGCTCGAGATGCTGCAGGCGGCACGGGCTGGGTAGATTCGCTTCGTTCACTCTGGGACTACCACCAACAAATTTTGGGGTTCCATACGAATCTGACCAGCGAGCATGCCTACGACTCATCTGCCTTCGGCTGGCTCCTGCAAGCTCGGCCTACGTCTTTCTACTACGAGACGTTCCAAGGTGACGCTGGAACTTGTGAGTCCGGCAACTGCTCGGAAGCCATCACTGCACTCGGCAATCCGATCATTTGGTGGGCCGCGGTACTGGCACTATTCCACCAGATCTGGCGTTGGATCGGTCACCGGGATTGGCGGGCTGCCGCTGCGCTCACCGGAGTAGCCGCGGGCTGGATTCCGTGGCTGCTATATCCCGACCGCACTATCTTCGGCTTTTATACGATCGCCTTCACGCCATTCATCATCACGGCGCTTACCCTGTCACTTGCGAATATCGCCAACCCAGATCCTCGCACCGGCCGCTGGGCAGACCGCAAAGCTCGGCTGGTCGTTATCGCGGTCTTCTTGTTGATCTGCGTTGGCGTTTCCTGGTACTTCTACCCCATTTGGTCAGGCGAGCAGATAGATCAAGAGAGTTGGTCAAATCGAATGTGGCTGCCCTCCTGGGTGTGAATCACTCCGACTCGAACTATCCTAGAAAGTGTCTCTTTTGCGTGAACCTCAGCGGATCGACGTCCGGACGCTGTTGTTTGTCGTCGCACTGATTCTCCTGGGTGGCGGCCCACTTATTCTCGGATCACCAGCCAAGGCCCACGCTCAACTCGTATCGAGTACACCCGGTGACGGTAAGACCGTTACCTCTGCCCCGTCGGAGATCGTCCTACAGTTCTCTGGCGCTCTGATCGAAGACAGCGACACTGTCATCGCTGAGACCGCCAACGGTAGCGACAAATCCCGCCTAGCAACCACCGTGAAGAACGAAACTATTGTTGCGGAGTGGCCAACAGGTTGGGGCACAGGCAAGTTTGAGATTTCCTACCGAGTGGCAAGTTCCGATGGTCATATCATGACCGGCGGAATCAACTTTCGGATCGATCCAGCCTCTACTGGTAGCGCATCGGAGGCGCCTAACCAGGTTGAAGACGAACCAACGAATACCGGTTCAACTGCTGCAGCCTCGGCCACTGACACCACTGATCGCGGTGCGGTACCCGCGTGGCTGTGGGTGAGCGGCGGTGTTGTTCTCGCTGGCGTTGTGGCCTGGTGGCTGGCGGTCGGCAGACGGAATCTGTCCGATGACTGAAACCGCCACGCCAACGTCAGCCTCAACCAAGGCCCGACCACGCAACTTAACTCCCCTAGCAGTCATCCTGGCTGCTATTGCCGGTCTCGCTCTACTCATCGGTATGTCGCTGGGAGGTTCTAGCTACTCACCACCCGAAGAGGGAATTCCGGACCCAGGCCCGGTTGTCGGCTGGGGTCTACCTATCGCCAAGTTACTCGTTGTCATTAGCGGCACCCTCACTATCGGCTTCCTCACTAGCGCCGCGTTTCTTTTGCCTGCCGCAGACAAAAGAACCGTTACGCATGTGGGCAGAAGCGATATAAAGATCGCGGGCTGGAGTGCAGTCAGCTGGGCCGTCGTCGCTGTGATGGCTATCGTTTTCGGGAATGCCGCAGTTGTAGGTCAACCTCTCCTTGCCTCGCTGGAACCGGATCTATTCTTCACGTTCGCTTTTGAGCCGACGATTCACAAGGCTTATGCCTTCAGCGCGGTTTTGGCACTGGTGGTCGCGGTGGGCTGCCTTTTCACGGTCCGGACAGGTGCAACCTTCGTCCTGCTGGCCATCGCCGGAATCGCCTTGCCGATCCCTTCCATCGCGAGTCACAGCAGTAGCGTCGGAGATCATTCACTAGCTTTAACTGCCGGTGCAATCCATGGCATCGCAGCCGCACTGTGGGTGGGCAGTCTTGTCGCTGTATCCCGGCATATTTGGCGCATGGATCCAGGTGCTGATCATGCTGTACAGCGATTCTCACCGCTAGCACTGTGGTGCGTCATTGCCCTACTGATTTCAGGCGCGGCCAACACCTACACCCGACTCGAGCAGCCGGCAGACCTGCTGGGTACCGGCTACGGCTTACTAGTTGTGATCAAGGTATCTCTGATTGCTGCTTTATTGCTGTTCGCCAACCGAGCCCGCCGAATGGCCTTGGCCGATTCCACACCGCAGCGTGGACCGCTGTTGCGCTGGCTCACCATCGAGATTTGTCTGCTGGCTGCAACCATCGGAATCGCAGCAAGTTTGACCCAGACGGCTTTCCCACGTGCTGATGTTCCGCTCGGTTCCACGGCTGAGCAGTTGCTGGGCTTCCCATTCCCCCCACCTCCTGACTGGCAAACGGTGATGTTGGGGTGGTACCCGGACATCTTCTTCCTACTCGTCGGAGCGGCCTTACTTGTCTTCTACTGGATGGGCGCTCTCAAACTGCGCCGCAACGGTGTCCCCTGGCAATGGGGTCGAACTGCGGCCTGGACTGCGGGCGTCTTGGTGCTGATGTGGGCGACAAGTTCTGGCATCGCTGGGTATTCCCAGGTCTCAGTTGAGTGGCACATGGTGCAACATATGACCATCGGCATGCTCGTACCGGTGCTCCTGGCTTTGGGTATGCCGTCCACCCTGGCATTGCGAGCGCTGCCCACGGGGAAAGAGACAAACCGTGGTCCGCGGGATTGGCTGCTTTGGGGGATTCATACCCCACTGTCCAAGCTGGCTACTCATCCCTTAGTCGCTCTCGCCCTGGGAACTGTCGGACTCTACGGGCTTTACTTCACGCCGCTCTTCGGGCTTGGTATGAGTTCACATGTCGGCCACGTTCTCATGAACGTTCACTTCCTGATCGCCGGTTTCCTCTTCTATTGGGTGGTATTGGGCCTGGACCCGGGTCCCCGACGTATCCCACCGTGGGCTCGGCTCATTCTGCTTTTGGTCTACATATCGCTTCACGGGCTGTTTGCCGTAGCGCTCATGAGCTTAACTCAGCCACTCGCACCGGAATGGTTCTCGCAGGTGCAACCGCCCTGGATTACCGACTCCTTGACCGACACACTCAACGGCGGTGGGGTTGCTTGGGCATTTGGTGAAATCCCTGCCTTGATCGTGACAGTAGTTGTTGCGGTGCAATGGGCCCGCAGCGATGAGCGCACCGCCCGACGACTAGATCGGCAGTCGGAGCGTGACAATGACGCTGAGTTGCGCGCCTATAACAAGCGGCTCGCGAATTTGGCGGCTCAATCCGATTCAACTGAATGAGACTTTTCCACCTTCGCGAGGCAACAGGCTAATCCAGGAACGACCAGGCGGGACTGAGATAACGAGGCCTGCATCGGTCGAGAACTGAAAGGCCGCCTTGGGACTCTCTTTTCGCCACCGAATCTGGTGGAGTTCATCTCCCAGAACCAAAAAGCCTCGCCCCCGCCCAACCACTTCGGCTTCCGGCACCGGAGTGCCGGCCGCATCCACCAACCCCGAATCTTGTAAGTCAACACCCAAGATCGCTATCGAATCTGCGGTGAATCCAGGGGCACTGTCATCTTGGCGCCAGTCCTCATCGTCAGTCAGCTGCCATTTTGTCTGAGCTGCGGAAGAAAAATCCACGGTGATATTAGAGATTTGCTTGCCCGGCGGTAAGTCGGCTTCGCCGAACTGCAGATAGTCATTGCGCGGCAAGGGCCCAGGAATCGATTGGCTTAGATCGGCGTATAGGTCATAGGGAGCCGAGCGCTCAGGATTTCGTACGAAGAGATCACTGGTATCCGTCAGTAGTGGTACACCCGCCAAGGCAAACGCCTGAAGCGTTGACTCAGAACCTCCCGAAGCGACGACAGTGGCCCGAGCTGGTTCGACCAAAGGAATATCTGTATCTCTAACCGATCGAACCGGCCCCACCGAGTCCGGCCGCTGAGACTCGAAGAACGCCAGTAGCCGAGTTAGCCCGCCTTCTACTGGCTCTTCTACTACAAGATCCGCCTGACCAACCCCTTGCTGTGGCTGTCCGGCGGCAGTGTTGTCGATTTTGACTGCTATAACCGGCCTTCGGGTTGTGCCTTCTGGGGCCGCCACACCCGTCATCGCAAAATTGAAGGGCTTCCATTCCTGGGTGTCTTGGGGATCGCTTGCACCTTCCTGATCACCGGAACAACCGGTCAGCACAACTCCCACAATGAAAGCGACCGCAATGATTAGCCTAGGTCGAACTCGCGCCACTTCACCACCCTAACCACCGGTTGGGAAAGGTAATACAGGACGCGCCCACTGCGAGCCCTAGTGCCACGCATCAGAAAATCTCAAGTTCATAGACTGGCAAGACTGCTAAACGATTTGCCGCACCGTTAAGTGGAGCTGAGGGGATTCGAACCCCTGACCTTCTCATTGCGAACGAGACGCGCTACCAACTGCGCCACAGCCCCTTGCGTCAGCCAGGATAACAACCAGTCGCCCCTAGGCTGAAACTACTCGTTGACCGCCCGGCGATAGTAGCCGTCGTCTTCGACGTCAGGGTAGGCGTACTCCACCACTTCCTCGTCTTGTGAGGGGGATACAACCGACAGCTCTCGAGCAATCTGATCTTCGAGTTCGGGGCTACCCTGCTGCTGCTGAGCTGCCTCGACCATGCCAGCGCCGGTCCATCCTTCTCGAGTGAGATCAATCCTTCTGGGAACCTTAGACGCTTTTGGCTTGTTGACGTAGGTGGGGAGGGTGGTTTCTCGGGGTGACCAGCCCGCTTCTCCCTGTTGCCCTTCGCCGACGATTCGGACACCGTCGCTTGCCTGACTAGACGAGCGATATGGAACGGTCCGACGTCCAACTGACGTTTGCGTTGCCGACGATGTAGCAGCCTCGTTCTCCGATCGGCGCATATGAGCGAACATCGCTGCCAGGTAACCAATGAGAAGTAGCGCAGGAACTACGGCGATGAATCCCGGAAGGACACCCAGAGCGGCCGCCGTCACGGACAACAGGCTTGCTCCGCCTAGCCCCAAGGTGATGGAACGGCGTCGCTTGGCAGCCGCCGACCGTGGGGATCGCATCTGCCCCACCCAGCCTGTGTTACTGATATTCGTTAGGGACAGGAGGTATTCCGACCAACTGCCAGCTCTTTCGCCGCTTACCTCAGCGTTATCCGGATCAACTGCAGTCGGTGCTAGAGCAGCCTCCAGTCGCTCCGACTCACGCATGCGCTTGCTCTCGTCATGATGTCGAAGAAAACGAGGCACGAGAACGACTACCCATACTGCGATGAGAATCACATAAATGAGGCCGGTCACAAGGAATAGATTAGGGGGGAAGCCACTTCATTTATTGCATATCAGACACCGTGTCGCGCGCAAGTTCTACCTCACTTAGGCCGTCGTTCCGCGACCGAAGCATCGTAAAGGTGTCGGACCAGGCCGTTTCTCGGCCTTTCCGAGGTGAGCATCGCGTAGGACAAGTGATCGCGCCAATCGCCATTGATATGCAGGTATCCCCGCCGAGTGCCTTCGAACCTGAATCCTAGTTTCGCCACAACCCGCAGCGACGATTGATTCTCCGGGCGAACGTTAATCTCTATCCGGTGTAGTTGCATCTGATCGAAGGCGTAGTCACATAGCATCGCGACTGCTAGCGGGGTCACACCCTGTCCAGCTGATCGACGCGAAATCCAATACCCGACGTAACCTGACCTTAAGGATCCCCAACTCAAACCACCCAAGGTGATCTGCCCGACCAGGACACCCCTGAATTCTATTCCAAGTGAGATGGCGCGACCTGCGCGCGCATCCTTGGCCTGACTTCGGATCATGGCGCGATAATCAGCCGGAATCGTGGGGTCCGGCAGCGGTAGCGTGGCCTCCCACTCACGGAGCCATTCCACATTTCCTCGCCGGAGTTGCTGCCACTGTCGACTATCTCGACGCGATAGCGGACGAAGAACGACTTCACCGTTGGTCAGCGTTATGGGCCAATCACACTTCATCGCGGTCGCCCTCGTTGATTCGCATGGCCGGA
>JAOZTQ010000024.1:6231-11892 GCA_029939085.1 Candidatus Nanopelagicales bacterium | reverse complement strand
CTCAGCATCGGACTGTTCGGTCTCATCCTCGGACTTTTCCGGATTTGATCGTGCGGCTTCAACCGGATCGTGCGATCCAGGCGGTCGCACCGGACGTCGGGGCCGATCTTTACCCCGGTCGACCGGGTCCGAATGAACCCGCATTCCACGGCCACCACAGCAATCGCAGGTTTCCCCGAACGTTTCGAGTAGACCCTGTCCGATTCGCTTACGAGTCATCTGCACTAACCCCAGCGAGGTGACTTCTGCTACCTGATGCTTAGTCCGATCTCGGCCGAGACTCTCAATCAGCCGTCGCAAAACCAGATCACGGTTACTCTCCAAGACCATATCGATGAAATCAATCACGATAATGCCACCGGTATCCCGCAATCTAATCTGCCGCACTACTTCTTCGGCTGCTTCTAAGTTGTTGCGGGTAACCGTCTCTTCGAGATTGCCACCTTGACCAGTGAAACGACCGGTATTGACGTCGATGACGGTCATTGCCTCAGTCCGGTCTATAACGAGCGATCCACCGGAAGGTAAATAGACCTTTCGATCCAACGCCTTAGCCAGTTGTTCATCGACTCGGAACTCGGTGAAGACATCTTCCGCCTTATTCCAACGATTTAGCCGCTCGGCCAAGTTGGGCGCATTGTCGGTTAGGTATTCCTCGAGTTGAGCACCGACATCATCACCGGAAACGATCAAGGACTCAAAGTCGGCGTTGAAGATATCTCGGACTATCCGAAGCGCTAGATCTGGCTCGGAATGCAACAGACTCGGGGCCTTAGCCTTCCCGGATTTCTGCTGTATCCGCTCCCAGGTCGCAGTGAGCTGTTCGACGTCTCGCGTCAAATCCTCTTCACTCGCTCCCTCAGCCGCGGTACGCACGATTATGCCCGCGCCTTCTGGCAGTACCCGCCGCAAAATTCCGCGCAGCCGGGAACGCTCTTTATCCGGTAATTTGCGACTAATTCCCGTCATTGACCCGTCTGGAACGTAGACCAAAAAACGTCCCGGCAGCGAGACCTGACTCGTCAGCCTGGCACCTTTGTGTCCGATCGGATCTTTGGTTACCTGAACCAGAACCTTGTCGCCGGAAGATAGCGCGTTTTCAATCCGTTTCGGTTGTCCTTCTAAACCCGCGGCGTCCCAGTTGACTTCACCGGCATACAGTACGGCGTTACGACCCCGCCCAATGTCAACGAACGCCGCTTCCATTGAAGGTAGGACGTTTTGAACCTTGCCCAGATAAACGTTTCCTACCAGCGAGGTCGCCGTAGCTTGATTCACGTAGTGCTCAACCAAAATGTCATCTTCAAGAACGCCAATTTGGGTTAGTGAACCGCGCTGTCGCACCACCATGGTCCGCTTAACCGACTCACGTCGAGCCAGGAACTCTGCCTCCGAAACGATCGCCGTTCGTCGGCGACCTGACTCCCGACCTTCGCGTCGTCGCTGTTTCTTGGCTTCCATCCGGGTGGAACCCTTGACCGCGGTGACCTCATCTTTGGTGTTGTCTGTCTCGCCATCGTTACGACGACGCCGACGACGCCGACGTTTGGTGCCAGATTCGGTTGAGTCATCGCCAGTTTCGAGATCGGACTCGGGATCGGATTTGCTGTCCTCTCGACCCGACTCGTCGGAATCCGGTCCACCATTCGATTTATTTTTTCCGGATTTACCTTTACCGGATTTGCCCTTACCCCCGGACTTACTCTCGCCGGACTTACCTTTACCGGACTTACCCTTACCGCCAGATTTACCCTCACCCTTTTTCCGATCGCTGGGTTCGGCATCGCTATCGGAATCACGAGAATCGCTCGCCTTGTTCTGATTTTGGGCCTTTGAATCGGATGTATCCCGCCGGCTGGTCTCGGGTCGATCCGGAATCTCGGGCGCCTGAAAAAGTGGAACGCCTAGAGTTCCCGCCGAAGCGGATTCCTTCGCAGGGCTCTCAGGTTGGTTCGATTCCGGATCCGGTGCGTTGAAGGCTACCGTCGCCGTCTTGGCACCGCGTCTTTTTTGTGAGCCTTTTCGATCACCGCTACCCCGTCCGGAATTACCGTCATCGGTGAAATTGCCATTGTGGTCGCTATCCTTGTCGAGCATGTGCTCGATCCCTTCACGGTTCCCGGATGCAATGCACCGCACGGGAACCTCTTGTCGTTCGGTCCGCCGCAGCGGACCGGAAAGCCTACGGTCCCGGGGCGCTTATGCGCCCGCTTGCGTCCTAGCGCATCTCGGAGAATGGATCCCCGACTGTGACGGGATCCCCAGTTAGGGGTCCCTGCGCCAGTCGGGTGAACACCGACGATGCGGGTTCATCCAGATCCGCGTACTCGACGAGAGCAGTAAGGACGTCCTCAGGTCGTACGGCGGGAATATCGTGCCGCACCACCACCTGAAGTATTGCACAAGCTTCCACTCCTGCGACGGATTCCATCGCCGTCACGGTGCTTTCCAATATCGCCGACCCGACCTCAACCTGCTTAACTCCCGACTTTGTCACCCGATCGACCGTCACATCCGGTGTTACTTTGAGCTGATTGAGTGCTACTGCAACCTGTTCGCGGTTGACTCCACGCAACTCCAACTGCCACAAACTGGCGTCCAATCGGTCCGCGACGGAACCGGATGTGGCTATTACGCACTGCGTTATAGCGAAACCGTTGGGCAATGCAGCCGTCAACGCATCTGGGATAAGCTCCGCGTTCACTTCCTCGCGCATCCCGAGTTGAACGTACTCTGCTTCACTCGCAGCACCCGTAGGCGCAGAATTAGCGTAGGAAATTCGAGGGTGCGGAGAGAATCCACCACTAAATGCAATCGGCAGTTCAGCGCGTCGGACGGCACGTTCCAACGCCCGCTGAAAGTCGCGATGGCTCGCGAATCGCATGCGACCTGACTTTGCATATCTGAGTCGCAGTTTTTGCACTACCGGTTGCGCCTCATTCGGCGGCTGTCGCTTGCTCACGCCATTTCCGGGGCAGTTGCTCCGACGGAGATAGTTGGAATCCAAACCTTGTCTGCAGGACCCACCTGAATATGAGTGTCCATCTGATCGCACACACCACACTGCGAGCAAGGTGTCCAGCGACAGTCGCCCACCTCATCCTCAGCCAGCGCATCCTGCCAGTCTTGCCATAGCCATTCAGCATCTAACCCGCTATCTAAATGCGACCAAGGCAGCACCTCGTCGAAACTTCTTTCCCTCGTGGTAAACCAGTCCAAATCAATGGGCTCATCACGCCACACGTTCGCAGCCGCTGAACTCCAACGATCGAATGAGAAATATTCGCTCCAACCATCGAAGCGACCGCCATCACGCCAGACTTGCTCGATTACGTCAGCCACTCGCCTATCGCCGCGCGCCAGGAGACCTTCAACGATCCCCGGTTCGCCATCGTGGTAGCGCATACCGATAGACCGCCCGTATTCGCGATCACCCCGGATCTCATCCCGTAACAGCTGAAGTCGGCGATCGGTCTGCTCTGCGGGTAACTGCCCCGCCCACTGAAACGGCGTATGCGGTTTGGGTACAAATCCCCCGATCGAGACAGTGCATCGAATATCACGTCGCCCCGAAACTTCTCTTCCGGTTCGGATTACCTCACGAGCAAGTCGAGCAATCTGCAAAACGTCTTCGTCAGTTTCGGTAGGCAGACCGCACATGAAATACAACTTGACGTGCCGCCAGCCACTCGCGTACGCCGCAGTGACGGTGCGGATCAGATCATCTTCAGACACGGTCTTATTGATTACTCGTCGCATTCGTTCGCTGCCACCCTCGGGGGCAAACGTGAGACCCGATCGTCGCCCATTCCGGGATAGCTCATCCGCCAGCTCAATATTGAATGCATCAACTCGAGTGCTGGGCAGGCTCAACGAAGTCCTGGTTCCCTCGTATTGGTCTGCCAGTCCCTTAGCCAAATCACCAATCTCGGAATGATCAGCACTGGACAAACTCAACATTCCGACTTCATCGAAGCCTGTTCGCTTCAATCCGCAATCCACCATATTCGCTACGGTCCCTGCTGACCGCTCACGCACTGGTCGGGTAATCATCCCCGCCTGACAAAAGCGACAACCACGAGTGCAGCCCCTGAAGATCTCAACGCTCATCCGTTCGTGAATGGTTTCGGCTACTGGAACAACCGGCTTCTTCGGGTAGGGCCATTCATCCAAGTCCATCAGCGTATGTTTGCTCACCGTCCACGGAACTCCAGGACGATTAGGGCGAATAGCTTCAATGTGACCCTGAGATCCGTAACTGATGTCATAGAAGGCAGGAACATAGACGACTCCCGCGGCCGCTAATTTGCTGAGCAGCCCCAGCCGACCCTCAGGGGATCCTGATTCACGCCACTCCGCAATCAACCTGCTAATCGTTAAAGTCGGTTCCTCCCCATCGCCCAAGACAGCGCCATCAATGAATGGCGCCAATGGCTCAGGATTGAATGCCGAATGCCCCCCTACGAGAACCAGCGGATCAGAGTCACTTCGGTCAGCTGACCGAATCGGGATTCCTGCCAGATCTAGAGTGTTGAGTAGATTCGTGTATCCAAGTTCGGTTGCGAGGCTGACTCCCAAGACATCAAAGTCACGTATCGACCGGTGGGAGTCGAGTGTGAACGCAGGAATATTCTTTTCTCGCAGTAGGGCCTCCATATCAGGCCACACTGCGTAGCAACGCTCAGCTAAAACGTCCGGCTGCTCGTTGAGGACTTCGTAAAGAATCTGCACACCTTGATTTGGTGAACCCACTTCATAGGCATCTGGGTAGAGCAGCGCCCATCGAACTTTCGCATCGGTCCATTCCTTTACGGTGGCGTTGACTTCACCACCCACGTATTGGATGGGCTTACGCACCTGAGCCAGCAGTGGCTCTAACTCCTGATATAGCGACTTAGCGGTCACGAATCCTCCGGCGAATAAATGGCACCCTTATTCCAGGACTGACCTCTAGATTACGTGTTTGACGACATGCGTCTACCTCAGCGGTGATACATCCCGCTACCGTCGCTGCGGTGCGCTCGCCCGACGGACGAGTTGCAGCAGACCTATTCCTATCCAGGCAGCAATCATTGACGAGCCCCCATAAGAGACGAATGGCAACGTAACTCCGGTGACGGGCGTGATACCCAGTGCCATTCCGATATTTTCGAATGCCTGGAATCCGAACCAAGCCACAACCCCAACCGCTACGAGTCGGTTAAAGCCATCACGGGCCTCCAGTCCGATGCGCCAGCCTCGCCAGAGAACTATGCCAACGAGCAGAATGACCGAAAGCGCCCCAAGGAGACCGGCTTCCTCTGCCACGACGCTGAAAATGAAGTCAGAGTCATTGACGGGTACAAAATCCCCCTGAGTCTGAGTTCCCTCGAACAGACCTTGTCCGGTGAGCCCGCCCGAGCCAATAGCAATACGGGATTGCAGCGTGTTGAGGCCAAACCCGCTGGGATCCGCGGTTGGGTCAAGAAACGCCAACAGCCGCTGCATCTGGTATTCCGCAAGCACACCGGTCACCACAGCTAGTGAGACCACAGCCGCACCTGCGACGGCTAGTCCTGCTAACCATCGCCAAGAAACTCCCGCAACCAACATCATCGCGGCGACAATTCCTGTGGTCACCAGGGCTGAGCCGGTGTCATTGCCCAAAATGATCAAAGCGAT
>JAOZTQ010000024.1:0-6131 GCA_029939085.1 Candidatus Nanopelagicales bacterium | reverse complement strand
GGCTCGACGAGGGATACGAGGTAACCAATCAGCAATGCGGCTAAGAGCCCGAGCAGTTGCTTGCGGCCTGCCGCTGCCCCACCGGCCGAGGCTACGAATAACGTGCCGATTAACGATAGGACCAATGCCGAACCGATCAGCACCCAATCCCAAGAAGCACGTCGAGGTTGTCGACTGTGCAACGCTCCAGTATCCCGTCGTTCCGCAATTGTCATCGCGTCACTCCTGAGATTTCCGGCACAGATTTGGGAGGTCCAGATTTAGGAAATACCGCGTCGGTGCCAACCCCGAAGAGGCTCTCGTAAATACCTCGAGCCGTGGGCGCGGCATTCTCTCCTCCGGTCCCACCCTCGGTGATCATTACCACCACAACGTATTTGGGGTTTTGGACTGGCGCGAAGGACGCAAACCAAGAGGTCGACTGTTTCCCTTCCATCTGAGCCGATCCGGTCTTACCGGCAATTGGATGCTTACCTATCGGGAAACCGGCAAATGCCCCCGCTGCGGTTCCTCGAGTGGGGACTCCAGCCATCGCCGAACGCAAGAATCGAAGTGTGGAACGGGACACCTTTGCGCGACCCTGGTCAGTCGCAGGTATCTCTCGGACGATTTCACCGCCATTTTCGACTATGGCTTTGCCGACCGTTGGTGTGACCAGACGACCACCGTTGGCAATGGCGGCATATGCAGCAGCCATTTGAAGCGGAGTCGTAGTGGTCAGACCCTGTCCAATGGCGGCGTTGATGGCATCACCCTGCCGCCATTGATTTCCGGACTTGCAGTTCTCTCGCGCAATCGCCGTGAGATATTTCGCCCTGGCCCGATCCTTATTCCGAAGCTCAGGGAACCCGGTGCGGGCATCGCTGCACCAGGTATCGCGTTGCTCTTGCCACATTCCATATTTGGCAGCCGGGCTAGCAACAAACCCACTTGACTCCGCAGGAAGGTCGACACCAGTTGGGCTTCCCAGTCCCAGCGCTTCAGCGGCGGCGGCGACTGGATCTACCTCGGATTCAGCGACTCTTTCGCCACCACCACTGCGCCACAACCGATCTGCAGCCCGATAAAAAATGGTGTTACAGGAAACCTCGAGGGCGCGCCGCAAAGTGATGGTGCCGAAGTCTTTGCTGTTGTAGTTCGTGAAAGTGCGTTTCCCAGCTCGATAGCTTCCTGGACAGTCATAACCACGGTTCAACGAGAACCCTTGGTCAGCCATTGCCAGGAGTGTCACGGGCTTGAAGACCGATCCTGGGGGTGCCTGACCTTGGATCGGATAGTTGAGCAGCGCCCCAGAACGCGAAAGTTCGTCATAACGCTTTTGCGAGATTCCCCCAACCCAGTCTTTCGGGTCGTAATCCGGCTGTGAGGACATGGCCAAAACACGCCCGTCGTTGGCATCCAGTACTACTGCAGCACCACGGGCCTTTGAGCTTCCTGCCCTGGCTAAACCACCAGCAAGTTCGCGTTCAACACGTTGCTGGAGTTCCGCATTAATGGACGTTACGAGATTATTCCCCGGCACGGGATCACTGCCCTGCTCAACGCCGGTAGCGGTCCCCCGCGAGTCCACGACCATCACTTTTCGCCCTGCGGTTCCGCGTAGTTCCGCGTCGTACTGCTGCTCCAAACCACCGCGACCCATTTGATCAAATGTGGAGAGTTGATCGCCGGTCGCAGCAGCTTGCGTTAGTTCCTCCGCAGAAACTTCACCTAAGTATCCGAGGAGCTGACCCGCAGTCATGCCGCTAAAGGGATATGTCCGCCTCACCACCGATACGACGTCAAGTGCCGGGTATTTATCGGGAGATTCCGCAATTGCCAGCAGGGCTTGCTCATCTGCACCACTATGTGCCACCACAACGGGAGCTACCGGACTACCGTCATCGCAGACCGGCCGAGGCGGAGCGTCTGGTTCAGCACATGAAATGAGACGTTGAGAAATCTGCCGCTGCGTAAGCCCCAAAGCAGTCGCGGCCACCTTTAACTGAGCTTTGCCGCTATCCGGTAAGTCATCGAGTTGCTGGCGATCAATCGCTAACGCAGCCTGTGGGCTGTTACCAACCATTGGTCGGCCAGAAGAGTCCAGGATTAACCCGCGTGGTGCCGGATCAGCCACTTCCCGGGTCCGATTTCCTTCAGCGGCCTGCGCTAAATCCGCTCCCTGAATCACGGTCAGTTGCACAGTTCGAAGAGCTAATGCGGCGAAGAGCGACGCCAGTAGAACGCCGAGAATGACCAAACGGGTTGTTGTTCGAGTCGCCATTGGCTTACCCCGCAGCCGAAGCGGTCTTGAAACGTCGCCTACGGCGGCGGCCCGGTTCCATTCGACGCAACGCCCAGGTAACTGCTGGTATCACCACGACGCCAAGAATCGTCGTTCCCAAGACGAACCAGACCAGCCAAGACAACGGCGCGACTGGATCACCTAGCAACCACAGCAGACCCTGGCCCAATAGCCACATTCCACTCGCTAAGGCAGCGGTCAAACCGGCCAGCTGGGCCGGGGCCAGACCCCGAGGATCGGTTATCCGACCTGCGAGCGCACCCACAACCAATAGCAGTAATGCTGAGACTCCAATCGTCGTCTGCGCTGGCGGCATGAGATCCAACAACAGACCGGCACTAAATCCACTGGCGGCTCCGGCGGTCGTACCAGCCGCTAACCCAATGCCGACAATGACCACAAGTGTCAGTCCTAGTGGCGGCCCGGGTAACGGCAACCTCGCGGCCACCACGGTTTGCAGGATGACCGCAGATAAAACTAAGAGACCCATGATCAAGTACTGCCATTGTTTCGGTGTCATGGTTGCTGCCTAATCTCGCGAGCACCATCACCATCAGGAAGCAATAGTTGCACTTCATCGAGAGCGCTCAACTTGGCTTCGGGTTGGACGACGACATTTCGATCGGGTGCGCCGACTGCCCCGTTTACAACTTTTACGCGACCCACTAGTAAACCCGCCGGGAATGGCCTGTCGTCCGGTGAACCGACCGTGATCACCCGCTGCCCCAGTTCTACGTCAACAAGTGGATCGAAAAGCTCCAAGTTGAGTGCTTGTTGATCGGCACCACCTACCGCAAGTGCTAGTTCGCGAGAACCCTGTAACCGCACTGCGATCGAACTAGCGGGATCTGTGATGAGCTGTACGGTGCTAGTGGTTGGTCCAACCTCAACAACTCGGCCCACCAGAGCATTACCGGACAGCACCGCAGTGTCGCGAGCAACGCCGTCATTGCGACCAGCGGCGACCGTGAGCGTATTACGAGACATCAATGGCCCCGCAGCCACCACAGGAGCCGAAATCGTGGCTAACTCAGTGACGGCCGGATCAGCCACCTTGCGGTCTAACTGCTCCTTGAGTTGATCCAGTTGAAGTTGCAGTTCCGCTTCACGCTGTTGCGATGCGACAAGATTTTGCTGGAGCTCATCGGTGTTGATTCGCTGCTCTGAAAGAGTCGGCAGGGCCCCCAGGGCACCATTCGCCCAGTTTTGTATCGGACCACCGACAGCCATACCCGCCTGACGAAGGGGTCCGGTCACACCACCTTGCAGATCCAACAGCATCAACGACAGCGCAATAAGACCTAAAACAAGTACCGAGATTGGCACGCGTGATTTGCGGCCGGGCTTAACTGCCGGGCGGCGGCGTTGCGACGAATCTACGCGGGTTGTTACGGCCACCTGCTACCTCCGGGGCCGATTCATTAACAATGGCTCTAAGGCGGCAAAGTCTTCGACACAGCGACCCGCACCCTGAACAACACAATCCTGTGGGTCTGGCGCAACACGGACCGGCATGCGAGTCTCATGATGAAGCCGGTCCGCCAGTCCAGCGAGTTGCGCACCACCCCCGGTGAGCACAATCCCCCGATCCATCACATCCCCGGCTAGTTCAGGTGGGGTTCGGTCAAGGGTTGTCCGAACAGCATCGATTATGTCCACGACCGGACCATCAAGTGCTTCCCGGATTTCACGCGCGCTAGCCACGACAGTTCGCGGCAATCCGCTGACCAAATCGCGGCCCCGGATTTCTGCATCTGGCTCTTCTGGAGCTGGATAGGCGGAACCCACCGTGGCTTTCAAGCGCTCGGCCGTACGCTCCCCGAGCAGCAGCGAGTACTCCTTCTTGAAATACTGGATTATCGCGTCATCCATCGCGTCCCCACCAACGCGCAGCGACATACTCACTACTACACCGCCGAGAGATATGACGGCTACCTCTGTGGTTCCGCCACCAATGTCAACGACCATGCTCCCCGCGGCCTCGTAGACCGGTAAACCCGCTCCGATAGCTGCTGCCATGGGCTCTTCGATGAGGAAAACTCGTCGCGCTCCAGCGGCGTATCCCGCATCTTCCACGGCACGACGTTCGACGCCGGTAATTCCCGACGGCACGCACACCACTATTCGCGGCTTGGCCAGCGCCCGTCGCGATTGGGCCTGTTGAATAAATCGCCGCAGCATATCCTCGGTGGCCTCAAAGTCAGCTATAACGCCCTCTGATAGCGGGCGGGTCACCTGCACCTCACCCGGAGTGCGTCCGAGCATTTCTTTCGCCCGAACTCCAACGGCGATGACCGCACCGGAGGCTTCCTCCAACGCGACAACGCTTGGCTCATCGACGACTATGCCTCGACCTTTGACATAAACGAGCGTATTTGCCGTGCCAAGATCGACAGCCACGTCACGACCCATAATGACGGTCTCGAAACCCATGGCTAACCCCAACCGCGCCGCTACCGAGACGCTTGCCCCCTGACAACACCCCTGTCGTCAGGCCGCCACTGTACTTCGCTTAGCGACAATCTGGAAGGCACCGAGCCGAGATTCCGCGGCAGAATCACAGGTCTGGGAAAAAGATCCCAATTTCACGGGCCGCAGATTCGGGCGAGTCGGACCCGTGGGCCACGTTGAACTGCATCTCGGTCGCCAAATCACCGCGAATAGTTCCTGGGGCTGCATCGGCCGGATTCGTAGCTCCCATCATGGTCCGCCAGGAGCTGATTGCCGCCGGACCCTCGATCACACCTGCCACCAGAGGTCCGGAGGTAATGAATTCCACCAACTCACCGAAGAATGGTTTGTCGCGATGTTCCGCATAGTGTTCCCCGGCGACCTCGGCATCGATGGTGCGCAGGTCCAGTGCGACTAGGGTGAAACCCTTGCGTTCGATTCGACCTAGAACGTCACCAACCAGACCTCGGTCTACTCCATCGGGTTTGATCAATATCAACGTACGCTCACTCATGCTGGTCTTTTTCCTCCTCGATCGCCGCTGTCGCATTATCTGACTCAGCCATTGTGCCTTCCGCCGGATCTGCTGCTGCTTGCGCCTCTAGTGCAGCTCGTTGGGCCTTGATGTCATCAACACGACGTCCAAGCCGCACAGCGGCGAAATATAGCCCGGCAAAGATTAGGGCCAGGATGACTAGCGTTGGCACGATGATGCTGGATAACAGGGCGATGACTTGCACGGTCCAGCCCAACCACACCCCGACCGGAGTCTTCATCAGCGCCAAGGCCGCCACAATCAGGATCGAGGTGATGGCGAATACTGTCCAAGCTCGACTTTCCGGAACAGCAGCCACGTTGATCGCCACGGGAATCGCCAGAGCCAGCACTAACCATTCGAAGGTCAAAACCACAGATGTGAGGACTCTCATGAGCCTGGATCCTTCTGGCGCTGCGAAACCCATTCGGTTGCATCGGCAACCGTAACCACCGAACCGGTCACAAGAACTGCTCCACCGTTTGCGGCAGCGCTGTCCACCGCCTGCGTCATGGCTTGATCGAGATTTGCAACAACTTCTACAGATTCAGATCCGAATACCTCCGCGGCGAGCTCACCTAAATGTTCGGCTGTGGTTGCACGAATCGAACTGTTCCGGGTGACGATGACGTGGCTCGCGATCGGCTGCAATTCCGTGAGCATGCCAGCCAGGTCTTTATCTGCCATGGCGGATACGACGACCGTCAGTTTGTCAAAGTGATAGTGATCGGTGATGGCCGCCGTCAGGGCTCGCATAGCGGCGGGGTTGTGGGCGGCGTCTACCAGAACGGTTGGTTCGCGCTGTACGGCCTCCAAACGACCCGGACTCGAGACTTCCGCCAGCCCCGCCACAACGTCGTC